>PGZD01000050.1 GCA_002843155.1 Gammaproteobacteria bacterium HGW-Gammaproteobacteria-3 | reverse complement strand
CAAGAGACCGAATATATGGCTGCAATCTCGATCTCTGTTGAAATCATTATTTTTGGCAATCTTGGCTTGCAATTGGGGAGGAGTCCATATATGCGGTGACAAAAGGAACCGCACTTGTACCCTATGGGTATCAATCGCGAACGATGCGGTTTATGCCTCACCGTATCCTACCGTGCCGGACAAGTTTTTCAACTCAGAGCTTATGGAAGGCCTCCTGATTGAAAAAACTTTCGGTTTGACAGACCGCGAACAATAAAGCCTGTTATGGCTGGTCGTGTGGATAAAAATAGTGTGAACGGGGGTACGAGCCGTGCAAAAAATTGCAGGACAGGGAATATCTGGCGGTTTTTGTACCACGGGCGTAATATCGGGAGGTAACCTTGAATCCAAGAGGAGAAGTAAGATCATGAACACTATAAAAAAAATATTGATGGCCCTGTTGTTTGTCCTGTCTTTAAACGCAATCTTCATAACGCCTCTTGCCGCCGCGACATCGGGGCGTGTTATGCAAGCCATCGACAACACCGTCATACACATTGAAACAGCACAAAAAGCGGTTGATGCGAATGATTCCGAAGCTGCTCAGGAACATATCAAAGCCGCGCGTCAGGCCGCTAAAAATATCATCGGCGGCTCCCTTGAGGTAAGCGTGCAACGCGGTTCCAGCGCTCTCTCGAAAGCCCGTCGATCACTTAACAAAAATGACCTGTCCGGCGCTTCGAAAGCGTTAAAAAATGCGCTTGATATTTTTAAATCCCTGGCCGGCACTTTGAACAGGAGTGGCCGGGGCGGATTGAAATAACGTATTGATTCAGGTACGAAGCCCATCAATCACGCTAAGGAGAATTGGCAATGAGTTTTATAACGACAGCCCCTGATTACCGCTATCGCTGGTATCTACGGCCTTTTTTGTTCCTGCTGCGCGGTAACAGGAGCGGCCTGTCCGAACCGGTGCGGCTATGGGGACGCGTAGCGCCTGCCTTTCTTGCCTTTCTTTTGTTGAACCGTACCCTGGAGCGCGGCGCCTCGCCGCTGGACGGAAAGCTGCGCGCGCTGATACGCGCGCGTATCTCCCAAATCAATGTCTGTCCTTTTTGCATCGATCTCAATGCCTCCCGGGCGCAGGCGCTCGGCGTCCCGGATGAGAAATTGCTCGATCTTCCCCGGTTTGCAGACTCAGCGTATTACGATGAAAGCGAAAAAGCCGCTCTGTTGTTTGCCGAAACGGTTACCGTCACCGGGCGGCAAACAACGCCGGAATTGATCGAACGCCTGCGTCGGCATTTTACTGATGATGCCATAGTCGAACTGACTGCCGTCATCGCCCATCAGAATATGTCCAGTAAATTCAATGCCGCGCTCGGCGTGACAGGCAGTGAAAACCTCTGAATCAGCGTCAGGAATGAAAATACACACCCGTCGCCGCAAGCCAAAACGACTTGAATCTGACCGATGTCAAACAAAGTAAAAATCAGAGCCCGGCAAAGGGAGATAAATAGCCTCATTTCAAAAAAATACGCCAACGAAACCCAGGCTTCAGACCGGCTTATTTTTACCGATCTCGACGGCAGTTTGCTCAATCATGAAAACTACAGTTTTACCGATGCCTTACCGGCATTACGGATGATATCGGACCAGGCCATTCCGCTCATCATTAATTCCAGTAAAACCAAAGCCGAAATTCTGGCGATCAGAAAAAAATTGCATAATCTACATCCCTTTATCGCTGAAAACGGCGCGGCAATATTTGTTCCTAAAAACTATTTTCGGGGTTTCAGGCAAGCGTTAAATTGCATTATGCTGGGACCTGCACGAAAGCAGTTGCTCAGTGTTTTAACCGATTTGAGGAGGCATCATGGTTTTGCATTTAGCTGTTTTGCCGATAGGGGGAGCGCGCAAATCGCACAATTGACGGGGTTAATGCCGGAGCAAGCTGAAAAGGCGAATGAGCGTATGGGGTCGGAGCTTTTAACTTGGCAAGGCAATGCGTCTGACCTGACTGAGTTTAAAAATTTATTGGCAATGAAAGGCTTGAGATTAGTTAAAGGCGGCCGGTTTTGGCATGTTATGGGGCAAGCCGGTAAAGCCATAGCGATGGCTTGGCTGCAGGCACAATTTCAGGCGAAAAGACCCGCTGACTATGAACGAAAAATCAGCTTTGAAACGCGTTTTTGATCCATTCAAAGGCGCCGTTGCCGGACAGTGCGACTACATCGAAGCGGATCGGGCCGGTTGTTTTGTGGTGTGATAAATAATGCTGGGTCGCAGCGATGATTCGCGCCTGTTTTTTGAGAGTAACGCTTTCCAGTGCGCTGCCGTAGCGGTCGGTTTTACGGAATCTGACTTCAACAATGACGAGCGTGTCGCCGTCTTTCATGATCAAATCCAGCTCGCCCGGTTTGCAGCGGTAATTACGGAAAACCGGTTGCAGGCCTTGTTCAAGCAAATAATTGTACGCTTGTTGTTCGGCGTCGGCGCCGCGAAGCAAATGGGGCGCTTGCTGTTTATTGGGCAAGCGGAGTCTCCAGCGTTGAAGGGCTCTCAAAGTCTTGTTCCGGCGCAGGTTCAAAACTGTCTTCATTGTCGTCAATAAAGCCGATAACATGGGGAATACCTTCGGTAAATTTGGCGCAGACAAGATTGCGTTTGATTCGGTAAGTGCCGGTGAGTAAAAGCTTGCCGGTGGCGCCGGAATAGGATTGTTCAGACAGGGTGTCCAAATGTGCGACAACACCGTAAGCATCGAGACCCAAGGCTATCAGGCGCAGATAGATGGCGGGAAATTGCGCCCAGGTTTCCTGGAGCGCGGCCAGGCTTAGAGCGCCGGGGTAAACGCTTGTAAACAGCCAGGGCAGGTCGCAAAAAGTGATGGCGTCCAGATCGGCATCCAGCGCCGAATTGGGCAAGCCGCTATAAACCTGTGGCGTGGCGTACACTGGAATGGAGCCTGCGCGATAAAATTTGAGTTGCGGGTTGATCGAGCGGGCTGCCGTTTCATAGGCGTTTAAAAAAATAACATCCGCATCCTGACGTCTTCTTGGCACATAGTGAATGTCTGGAATGAGTCTGCGCAATTGATGATAGCGGCGTTCGCTTTCATCCAGGTTGAGCAGTTTTTTCAGCTCGCCGGAAAAATCCGTTTGTCCGGGGTCGTAGATTTGGGTTTCCAGAACCGTGCCTCCGCCGCGCGTCCAATAATCATTGATATAGTCTCCGCTACGCGCGCCCAAGTCTGTGTCGGGAAGCAGCATGAGCGCTTGCCGGTGACTATCTAGCCGAGCTTTGCGGGCTATTTGCTCAGCGTCGTCGGCGGGGCTTAAACCGAATTGGTAAAGATTGGCCTTGTTGAGTTCGGGAATGTGATTAAGGGCGAGTACCGGAATGTTGAAATTGACGTTATCGGCCAAACTTTGCAGGTCGGGCTTGCTCAAGGGGCCAATGACAAGTTCCGCGCCTTCGGCGACAGCCTGCTGATAGAGCGCGGCCAAAGGGGCGCTTTCGCTGTCATAAAAACGCAGGACGGGCTTGTCGGGTTTGTGATCTTGCTTTGAGGCGGCCTTGATGCCTTCGCGTATGGCATTGCCGACACCGGCATAGGTACCGGATTCCGGTAGCAGTACCGCAATTGCGGCAGGCTGTTTGAAAACAGGGTGGGTTTGCGTGAGATAACGCTCAAGTTCTACCGGGTTAGCCGGATGCTGCGGATAGGTCAGGCGCCAATCGAAGAGGGCATCGTTGGCCAGTGCAGGGTCTTTATTTTTGAGTTTGAGAATGCGAACCAAAGCTATCCAGCCCGATAAAACAGTCGGGCTTTGAGGCCGGTTTTGTTCCAGCTCGGACAGCGGCATCAGATTTAAAGTCTCAATGATGGCCGTGTGGTTTTCCTGTTGTTGCGTGGAGGACAGTAAGGGTTCCAGCGCAATTCGGGCGATAGCACTTTTTAACGGTTCCCCGGTTAAAGAATAGGCAAAAGCGCGGGCTTGATGATATTGAATTAAATCGGCGGAGTTCAGCAGTTCGGGCTGGACGCCATGCAGACGGCTCAGGGCGCGTTCGGCTTCGCCAAAGCTCAGGTCGATCTGCGCATAATAAAGGTCGAGCTGATTTTGTTGCGGCGCCGACAAGCTGACGCGATCGAGCGCATTGGCATGGCTTTGGGCGGTTTGACTGTTGCCGGATAAAATCAGGGTTTCAATAGCGTGCAGCTTGAATTGGTTTTGCAGCGCTTGTGCTGTAGCGGATATTTTGCCGGGCGCCGCGCGATTTATCGGAACAGCAGCCGGGTTTGAACATCCCGCCAGCAACAGTAGGGCGGACAGCAATAGCTTATACTGAAACAGACGGCTCATGTATAGTCGTACCTTTGGAATCAATTAATCAAAATAAGAGGACTCAATGTCTAATTCACAAGGCAGATTATACGTTGTCGCCACGCCAATAGGTAATTTAGCCGATTTTAGTTTCAGGGCGGTCGAAATTTTAAAAACAGTTGATCTGATTGCCGCCGAAGATACTCGCCATGTCAAAATGCTGTTGCAACATTACGGCATTAACGGCCGTTTGCAGGCTTTGCACCAGCATAATGAAGATAAGGCATCACAAGGTCTGATCGACAAAATGCTGCAAGGTATGATCGTGGCGCTGGTGTCGGATGCGGGTACGCCCTTACTGAGTGATCCCGGCTTGCCGCTGGTGCAAAGCGCGCGGGAAGCGGGTATCGAGGTTTCGCCTATTCCGGGCGCCTGTGCCCTGATTGCGGCGTTATCGGTGGCAGGCTTACCGGTCTCGCGGTTTATATTTGAAGGTTTCCTGCCGCGTACTTCAGCGCAGCGCAAAACTTTTTTTAAAGAGCGCTTGGAGTGGCAGGCTACCTGGGTGTTTTATGAATCCAGTCATAGAATTCTGGCGACTTTACAGGATATGTCCGAAGTTTTTCCGGCACAGCGGCAGTTGGTGGTGGCGCGCGAAATGACCAAGTTGCATGAAACCATCGTTAAAAGCCGCCTGGATGACATGCTGGTACGCGTGTTGGGGGATCCGTACATGAGTAAAGGTGAGTTCGTCGTCATCGTCGAAGGTGCGGACGATGACAAGCACAGTGAAGCGCTGACTGAAGACCAGATCAAGCTGCTCAGGATTTTACTTACGGAGTGCTCGGTTAAAACCGCAGCCGCGCTGGCCGCCGAAATAACCGGTGTCCGTAAAAAAACACTGTATCAGGCGGCGCTGGCGATGAGCGGTGAAACGCATTGAATTCGGCATAATTTTTTTAGATGATGGCTATAAAGGCTGAATCAAGTATAATTTCCGCCGAGAGTCGGCTGAGCAGTCGCTGTTTTACCGTAACGGTAAGATGGAGGAAAGTCCGGGCTCCACAGGGCAGGGTGCCAGGTAACGCCTGGGGGGCGCAAGCCTACGGCAAGTGCCACAGAAAATATACCGCCCCTCACCTGCAATCTTTGATTCCAGATGAGGGGTAAGGGTGAAAAGGTGCGGTAAGAGCGCACCGCGCAACTGGCAACAGGTGTGGCAGGGTAAACCCCACCCGGAGCAAGATCAAATAGAGGAACAGACGCGCGGCCCGCGCGGTTCCCGGGTAGATTGCTTGAGCGGCAAGGTGACTTGCCGCCTAGATGAATGACTGTTCTCGACAGAACCCGGCTTACAGGCCGACTCTTAAATTTTTTTGTAAGCCGGAAGATCCCGGTTTCTCGATGTGACCTATGGCGCTGGAAGCCGGGGCGAGCAGGTGCGCCCGCAACCGGATATTTTACTGGCTATGTGGGCAACCGCATCACAAGTCGTTACGTTTGGCTTGTTCAATAGGGGTTGTTTAAAAATCGCTCCACTACAGTAACAGTGGTAGGATTTAAGTTTTTTAATCGATGAAAGGCTGCGAAGATGCCCACCATTTCGATGTTTTATGGCATTCTCATCAGAATGTTCTTTTATGACACAGACAAACACCATGCGCCGCACATCCATGCTGAGTATCAAGGACAGGTGGGATTATGCTATTTCGATGGGGCAGTTTTGGCAGGGGAATTGCCAATTAAAAAGCATAAACTCGTTGTGGCGTGGATTGAAATACACCAGGATGATTTGCTTGCGGATTGGCAATTGGCTGTCAACGGCAAAAAACCGTTTTCTATCCGAGGGCTTGACCAATGAATATCACTGAAGTTATCCCGCAAGATGACTATGTGCTCTACGTTAAGGCTGAGGATGGCAGAACGGGCTTTTTTGATGTGAAGCCTTATCTTAGCTCAGAGGCGTTCGAGCCATTAAAGGACAAACAGTTGTTTGCACGGCTTCATAATGGCGGCTATTTCGTCGAATGGGACTGTGGGGCGGATATTTCTGTCGATACCCTATTGGCGCGATGGAGCGTTTCCCGGTAGATTGATTACCCAATATGACTGCTTTTCATCATCACCGTGACAGCCACCTTAAAAAAGCCTCGGGCAACTCCCGATAAAGCATTCCTCTTCATCCGACCATTCCGCTATTTTTACACAACGGTATTTTTCATTCATTTTTTCGTCTTCCGGCTAAATCAGCTTCCTTTGCAAGTTCATTAATCCCTGAATTTTAATTGTCCGGGAAGTTGCGGGAATTTTTGTGGATGATTGATTACTATACGTTTTTCCCGTCCGCATTCGCCGGAGATGAGTTTGCAATCGGTTTTGCTGACGCCAAATTCTTCCGCGAGAAAATTGAGCAGATAAAAATTGGCCCGGCCATCAATGGGCTGGGCCTTGATTCTGAGTTTCATGCGCTGGCCGTGCAGGCCCGACCATTCGTCTTTACTGGCCTTGGGTTGTACATGCAGGTTAAGGGTCAGAACGCCCTGGTCCCAATGACGCCAGCTCATCCGATCAAGCTGGCGAGTTGTTGCAGCGGGGGCAGAATCATCATTTTAGCCAACTGCAACAGTACCAGCGCGGCTAAAGGCGACAGATCCACGCCACTGATAGTGGGTATGAAGCGGCGGCAGAGATCCAGAACCGGTTCGCTCAGGCTGTATAAAAGAGATGACGCCGCATCGAATGCGCCGGGGTTGAACCAGCTCAATAAGGCCCTGGCAAAAATGGCAAAAATAAAAATATTGAGCAGCAGGCTTATCAGTTCCGCGAGCGACATGACCAGCAATGCCCCGATGCTGATCATGACGCCTTTGAGCATCAGAATCGAAAAATCGGCAAACATTTGCAGCGCCAATACCAGCACCAATGACGCAGTGTCTATCTTGCCGATTGACGGCACATAGCGGCGCAGGATTCTTAATGGCGGATGGGTGATTTTGACCAGAAACTGGGAAATCGGGTTATAAAATTCGGCGTTACACCACTGGAGCAAAAAGCGCAGCATGATCGCCAGAATATATAACGAAAAAAAGGTGTCGATCAGAAAAATAATCGGATTAGACATATAGGCGGTAGCCATCATTGATCTCCCAGTTGTTTGGACATTTCAATGGAACGGTCGCGGGCGGCATGAATGGCTTTGGCGACCAGCTCGCTGAAGCCGCCTTCGATAAAAGTTTCGATGGCGCGTTCAGTAGTGCCGCCCGGAGAGCTCACACGCTTGCGCAATTGCTCGGGTGATTCGGTTGATTCAAGCGCTATCTTGGCGGCGCCCAATGCTGTTTGTTGCACCAGCAGGCGGGCGCTGTGTTCGGACATGCCCAGTCCCAGTGCGGCTTGTTCCATGGCTTCCATGAGCAGAAAATAATAGGCCGGGCCGCTGCCGGAAACGGCAGTGATGGTGTCCAGTTCGGCTTCTTCGGCAACCCAGAAACAAACGCCGACCGCGCGCAGAATACTTTCGGCAAGGTCGCGTTGCAGGTCGGTGACGTTGCTGTTGGCATATAAACCGGTGGCGCCGGTCAATACCAATGCCGGGGTATTGGGCATGCAGCGTACAATCGCGACGTTATCGCCCAGCCACCGGCTCAGACTGTTTTGCGTGATACCGGCGGCGATGGAAACCACCAGTTTCTGTTTGTTCCGGATAAAAGCCGCCACGCTTTTCGCGACATCCTGTATAACCTGGGGTTTGACGGCCAGCACCACGACATCGGCGGCATCAATCAAGGCTTCGTTGTCGCTGGCGATATTGATGCCGAAGTTGGCCGAAAGATTTTGCAAGGTCTCGCTGTTAATATCGTAAGCCCAGATTTGCTGCGCTGGGTGGCCGCTGGCGATCAGGCCGCTGATAAGACTGGAGGCCATATTGCCGCCTCCGATAAAGCCGATTTTATTTGTTTTCATGTGTTCTGATTTGCTGTTAACGGTTGCAGGTATTCTACCCTATATAGGGTCCGGGTGATAAATCACAAGCGCAATCGAAGAGAAATGACGCTGTGGCGTTTAAAAAGAAACGTCTCCCAAGGCCTGGCTGGGATAAACTAAAGCCATGATTGGAACAATTTATATCGAAGAAAATATTGCAGGGCATCCGCGCGTCGTCGAGATTTGCGCACGTTTTGCCAAAGCGCGTACCATTATTTGCGGGCGCTATGGTGAAGTCTTCAACCCAAAAGCGCAAAATTTTCGGCTGCAAAAACAGCAACCGGCGCTGATACTGGCGGAAAAATACAAGCATTTTGTCCTGGACGCGCCGCCCGGTTACGGTATCGGCGGGCAAAAAAATTATTATTTCTCGCACATGCTCAATTGTCTGTACGATTGCCGCTACTGTTTTTTGCAGGGCATGTATCAATCGGCGCATTATGTCCTGTTCATCAATTACGAAGATTTTCAGGACGAAATTCAAAAGCTTTGCCTGCAATATCCGGAGCAGACACTGCATTTTTTTTCCGGTTATGACTGCGACAGTCTGGCGCTGGAACCGGTCACGGGTTTTGCCCGGGAGTTTTTGCCGGTACTGGCGAAGCTGCCCAATGCCTGGCTGGAATTGCGCACTAAAAGCACCCAGATCAGAAGCCTGCTGACGCAGACGCCGTGGCCGCGCTGCATTGTCGCTTTCAGTTTGTCGCCCGAGGCCATTGCCACGAAAGTCGAGGATAAAGCGCCGTCGCTGGCGCGCCGGTTGGAGGCTATGGTTAAATTAGAGGCGCAAGGCTGGCCTTTGGGGCTGCGTTTTGATCCGTTGATGTATACCGTGGACTATAAAAAACACTACCGTGAGCTGTTTGAACAGGTATTTGCCCGGCTTGATGTGAACAAGCTGCATTCGGTCTGTCTCGGCGTATTTCGTTTGCCGGAAGCCTATTTCAAAAAAGTGCACAAGCTTTACCCGGAAGAAAAATTGTTCGCAGGGCCTTTAGCAAATCAACACGGCATGATGTCGTATCGGGCCGAGCTGGAACAGGAGATGATACAGTATTGCAGTCAGTTGCTACTGGACTCTATTCCCGAAGACCGATTTTTCCCATGCCTGCTTTAAAACGAACGGTGCTGGTGACCGGCGCCAGCTCCGGCATCGGCCGTGCCGTGGCCCGCCTGTTACTGGATCAGGGACATCGTGTGCTCGGCGTGGCGCGTGATGCCGACCGGTTTGCCACGCCTCATCCCGGCTTTACCGCAGTCGCCCTGGATTTGACCGAACTCGCCGAATTGCCTGCTAAAATAGCGCTGATCGGCAAGACTTACCCTGACCTGGATGCGGCGGTATTTTGCGCAGGAGCCGGGCGCTTCGGTTCGCTGGAAGAGTTTTCATATCAACAGATTGACGCTTTGTTGCGACTCAATTTTACCAGTGCGGCGTTTTTGGCGCGGGCGCTGCTGCCGGATTTCAAGCGTAAAACAACCAGTGATCTGATTTTCATCGGTTCCGAGGCGGCGCTTAAAGGCAGCCGTAAAGGCGCTTTGTATTGCGCCAGTAAATTTGCGGTGCGGGGATTTGCTCAGGCCTTACGCGAGGAATGCGCTAAAAGCCGGGTGCGCGTGGCATTAATCAATCCGGGCATGGTGCGCACGCCTTTTTTCGATACCTTGGCATTTGCGCCGGGCGAAGAACCGGGCCAGTATCTTGAGCCTGAAGATGTGGCGGAAGCCGTGAGTTATGTGCTCAATGCCAATGCCAATAGTGTGGTCGATGAAATTAATTTAAGCCCGCTTAATAAAGTGGTGCAATTCAAAAAAAACGATGATTCAGACAAACTGTGAACACTCGGTGATTTTGGATAAAGCCTTTTTCCACACTATTCGGATTGGACCTGCATGTTGACCCGATTGATTGTTTTCTGCGCCTATTGGATCAAGGCTTCCGTCCGCTATCAGACAAGCAAGGCTTTCTTTTACAATCTGTTTGAAAATCCGCAAAGCCGGTTGAGATCCTATTTCGATATTTTCATGACCGTACTGGTCATGGGCAGTATGTTTACCCTGATTCATGAAGTCGATCACGGCGCAACACCTCTCACGGAAGCTCTGGAATACTTTGTGGTGGGCGTGTTCGTGGTTGAATATATCGTGCGGGCCTGGCTTTACAGCGACAGCCATAAAATTATTCTGGAGCGTTATGAAAAGGCCCAGTATCTGGCCATTCCTTTTAGTTTGAGTCAGACTTTAGCGGCCGTGATGGTTAAAAAAATCCACTATATGGGCTCCCCTTTGGCGCTGATCGATTTAATGGCGATACTGCCGGGTTATCGACCGCTGCAAATCCTGCGCGTATTCTTTATTTTCAGGCTGTTTAAATTATTCCGCTATTCCAATAGTATTAAACTGTTCGCGGACGTTTTAGCCAGCAAGCGTTTTGAGTTGTATACCCTGATTATTTTCATGGGTTTTTTGTTGTTTATCGCCAGTACCGCCATTTATCTGTTTGAAAATCCACGTCAAGGCGGCCAGGTCGGGCAGTTATTCGATGCTTTTTATTGGGCGGTAGTGACGCTGGCGGCGGTCGGCTATGGCGATATTACGCCGCAGACCACCGGCGGCAAGTGGGTGACGATTGCCCTGATTTTGTCCGGCATTTGGGTGCTGTCGTTTTTCACCTCCATTATTGTCGCGGCTTTACAGGACAAGCTGCATAGCTTGCGCGAAAATAAAATTTTGACGGAACTGGCACGCTATGACAATTTCGTCATTATTTGCGGTTTCGGTCGGGTCGGGCAGGAGATTGCCCGGCAATTATTTAAAGACGGACAAAAATTCGTCATTATCGATAATGACGAAAACCATGTGATGACGGCAAAACAGCGCGGTTTCCTCGCGCTTCATAATGACGCCAGTCAGAATGAAGTGTTGGAAAACGCCGGTATCAATCACGGTGCGGCAGCCGTTTTGTGTACCACCGGCGATGATGTGAGCAATGTCTACATTGCGCTGACCTGCCGGGCATTGAATCCGCAAATTCAGATTGTTTCCCGCGTCAACAATAACGCCAATATCAAAAAACTGTATCAGGCAGGCGCCAATAGCGTGGTTCAGCCCTATGAAATAGCCGGTATGCTGACCGCTGAATATGTCGGACAACCGGTCGCTTTTGAAGCGATCATGGGTATTTTAAATGAGGAAAAACAAACTCTGATGGCTACGCTGGAAGTTTATCCCGATTCCTTATTGGAAAACCAAAAAATTGAGACGCTGGATTTTAAACAGCGAAAACTGACCTTGCTGGGCGTCATCAGCAGTAATCCTGTGCACCAGAAAAGAAGATCCCGTTATCCAGTGCATAACCAGCATTTTTATTTCAATCCGGAGCCTGATTTTCAATTGCGCAGTGGTGATATAGTCGTGGTGTTAGGGCGTCAATACAGTATTGGATTTTTACATGATCAAATTGAAAAAAGCCGGTTACAAATAAAGATGGGGCGTAAACATTGCAACGCATAGCCGTATTTGGTGATAATAGTTTTTCATTGGAGGCGGTCAGCCGTCTTGATTTGCAACGTTTTGACGTGCTCTTGGTCGAAACCGATCCGGCCCGGGCGGAACAGGCGTCCGCACAAGGCTACAAAACACGGGCAATTGATTTCCGCAATGATGAGGCGTTAAAGTCGGTCGGCATCGGGCGCGATGTGACCATATTATTCTGTTTTTACTCGCAAGACTGCGATAATGTGTTTTTGACCATATCGGCGCGGGCGCTGGATAAAAATCTGAAAATCATCGCTATCGTGGAAAACCCCGAATCCGCGCCCAAGCTGCTGGCGGCAGGAGCTGATAAAATCATTGATCCTTATCAGATTTGCGCCAGAAAAATACATGAGTTGGTGAAAAAACCCGATCTGGCGCATTTATTGGAGCAAACCGTATTTGGCCGCAGCGATCTGAATATGGCGGAAATTACCTTGCCTAAAGGGACGAATTTGGAAAACACCCAGGTTAGCGAATTAAAATTGAGTGAGCGCTACAATTTGATTCTGATTGGTATCGTGAATCAGACAATGGGAACGGAACTGCATTTTGCACTGGACGAAAAAGCGCATGAATTGAATGCCGGTGATGTTTTAGTAGTATTGGGCCCCGCGCGGGAAATTAAGTCTTTTAAAAAAGAAGTGGACGATGTTGGAACTGATTAAATTCAATGCAAGAATCTGGTTTTTTCTCGGCTTTGCCGGATGTGTTTTTTTATTGGCCATGGGCGCTTATTTCCAGTTCGTCGATGGTCTGGAACCGTGCCCTTTGTGCATTTCCCAGCGGCTTGGAATTTTGTTGACGGGCCTTGTTTTTATCATCGCGGCACTGCACAATCCGGGCGCCAAAGGCCGTAAAATTTATGCAGTGTTGGGCGCCGCCGCAGCTTTGGGCGGGGGCTCCATATCCCTGCGCCACATCTGGATACAGCATCTGCCGCCCGATCAGGTGCCTGAATGCGGCCCCGGTCTGGAATATGTGTTCGAGAATTTTCCGTTGGCTGAAACCATCAAACTGATGCTCAGCGGCAGCGGCGAATGCGCCGAAGTCAATTGGACTTTTTGGGGCGTCAGTATGCCCGGCTGGACGCTGGTGGCTTTTTTAATGCTGGCGACTTTGAGCCTGTTGCAATTCTGGAATCAAGGGCCGAACGAAAGTTGAAGCCCATGTGTTGGGCGTGCAACCTACGGTGCTATTATGTAGGAGACCGGTTTACCGGGCGATGAACGAAGACCAAAGCTGCAAACGGGAAAACACTCGGCTGGGTGAGACGAACATTCGTTACTCAACAAGGTTTGGACGCAATAAAAATCCTCGTCACGCCCGTCGCCCGGTAAACCGGGCTCCTACATTACAAAACAGTGGTGTAGATTTCCGGATAATCCAGGCTTATTCAACAAAATCATAAGCCTTATATTTTTCAACCAAAGGTTTCAACACATCCTGAACCACTTGATGATGTTGCGGATGGTTCAGATAATTTTGCAGCGCGTCAAGACTTTCAAAAGTTGCGCTGATGGCCAGATCGTAAGAGCTATCGAGCGCGGGGCTTGGGTGTTTGCGCTTGATGTTGCCGGGTGTGCCGATGTGGTAGTCGAGTACGCCGGGAAGTTTGGCCAGACGCTTGCTGCCTTCGATGTATTGCTTGCGGGCGCCGTCATCACCGTGCTGCTTGAGCCAGATGATGACAACATGGTGGGCTTTGCCTGTGTCTTTGTTTTCCGATGTTTGTGCCTGTACGCTGCTGACTTGAGTAAAAGCGACCAGTAACAGCCAGAGAAAAAAGGTGGCGCGTGAGTTCATGAATTTTTTCCTGTGTTGTTGATAACGGACAAAAACAGGTTACGCCATTTACCGACAGGCGGCAAGCGGCGTTGGTATTGCTGATGTGATTCAATGAGGTTTTTTTTCAGATAATGAGGACAATTATGAAAGTGCTGATTTTGGGTTTGTTGTTGAGTTTTTTTAACGTCGCCCATGCCGATACTTCGCACCTGGAGCAAGTGCTTCAGGGTGCGCAGCGTTCGGCTGAAAACAAGGCGCGGGACCGTTTCCGTCACCCTGAACAGACCTTGAAATTCTTTGCTGTCGAAGACACCATGACCGTCGTGGAAATCTGGCCGGGCGCGGGCGGCTGGTATACCGAAATACTGGCGCCGTACCTGAAAGACCATGGCAAGTTCTATGCCGCGCATTTTGCCGAAGATTCCGAGGTGCCTTATTTCAGAAAAAGCTGGCGGCAATTTGTCGATAAAATCCACGCGCAACCCGATATTTACGGCAAGCTTGAACTAACCGCGCTGCAACCGCCCAAAGCGCTGCAAATTGCGCCGAATGGTACGGCCGACCGGGTCTTAACGTTCAGAAACGTGCATAACTGGATGAAAGGGGGCTATGCGGATGCAGTATTTACCGCCATGTACCGGGCGCTTAAACCCGGCGGCATTCTCGGTGTCGTGGAGCATCGCAGTCAACCGGATGCCACTTTGGAGCAGCAGATCGAGTCGGGTTATGTCAGTGAAGCGGCGGTCATCGCTTTCGCCGAAAAAGCCGGGTTCAAGCTGCTGGACAAAACGGACATCAATGCCAACAGCAAAGATACTAAAAATTATCCCGAAGGTGTATGGACGTTGCCACCGACTTTGCGTCTGGGGGATATGGACAAGGCGAAATATCAGGCCATCGGTGAAAGTGACCGGATGACGCTCAAATTCATCAAGCCCCGAGCAGATGACAGATGACAGGGCCTGGATTCTCAAGGTCGCGGTGCCGATTGGGCGTCGTCGGCTGTTTGATTATCTGGCGCCGGAAGGCACGGAGCCAGCCGCTTTGCAGCCCGGCGCCAGAGTCAGGGTTCCTTTCGGTAACAGCAGCAAAATAGCTTTTCTGATTGCGGTAAGCTTCGACAGCGAAGTTGACAGGGCTAAATTGAAATCCGCCGAGGCGATACTCGACGTACCGTCATTGCTGAATGCAACCGATATAGAGCTGTTGCTTTGGACCGCCCGTTATTATCATCATCCCCTGGGCGAAGTTTTCAGTACCGCTTTCCCGGTTACGCTCAGGCGCGGCAAACCGGCTCTGATCCAGGCCGAACAATATTTTGGCCTGACCCCGGAGGGACGCACGGCGAATCCTGACCTGTTGATGCGAGCGCCCAGACAGCAATGTTTGCTGGCCTGGTTTCAAACGCAGCCCGGCAGTTTCTCGACCGGACAAATAGCCGGGCAGCACGACAACTGGCGTCCGGCAGTCAAGGCCTTGCTGGCCAGACAATGGCTGGAACCGCGCCCGCCCCCAGACAGGATAGTAACGGCAATGCCGGTGCGGACGCCCGAGTTGCAAGCCAACGCGTCACAGCAGACGGCCATCGATGCGGTGACGCAAGCTTTGGGTGGATTCCGGGTGTTTTTACTCGAAGGCGTTACCGGCAGCGGTAAAACCGAAGTGTATATGCAAATCATCCGTTCCGTATTGGAGCGGGGGCAACAGGTTTTGGTATTGCTGCCCGAAATCACGCTGACACCGCAACTGCAGGAGCGTTTCCGGCAACGCTTTGCCGTGCCGGTCACGGTGGCGCATTCCAAATTAACCGATAAGCAAAGGCAGGCGGCCTGGCTGGAGATGCAGCAGGGCGTTTGCGCCATTTTGCTGGGAACGCGCTCGGCCTTGTTCACACCGCTTAAAAAGCCCGGTCTGATCATTCTGGACGAAGAGCATGACGCCTCGTTCAAGCAGCAGGAAGGTTTCAGATTCTCGGCGCGCGATGTCGCCGTGGCGCGCGGGAAAATGTTGCAGATTCCGGTATTGCTGGGTTCGGCCACGCCCTCGCTGGAAAGCTATTACAATGTCGAAATCGGGCGTTACCAGTGGCTGCATTTGCCGGAAAGAGCCGGTGATGCACAGCCGCCCAACTTGCATTTGCTGGACATCAGAAATAAAAGAATGCAGGAAGGCTTGTCGCAACCGCTGATAACGCAAATTCATCGCACCCTGGACAAACAGGAACAGGTGTTGTTGTTTTTAAACCGCCGAGGCTTTGCACCCACCCTGATCTGCCACGCTTGCGCCTGGATCGCGCGCTGCTCGCGCTGTGACGCCAATCTGGTGATTCATTATGCTGAAGATTTATTACGCTGCCATCATTGCGGTTTTGAACAGGGCTTGCTGCGTCATTGTCCCGCTTGTAAATCCGGGCAACTGACACCGTTGGGGCTGGGTACCGAGCGCATAGAGCAAGTACTGACCCAATTGTTCCCCGGCAAAACCGTGGTGCGCCTGGATCGGGACAGCACCCAGCGTAAAGGTCAACTGGAAAGCTATCTGGAACAGATTCAACAAGGCCGGGCCGATATTATTCTGGGTACGCAAATGCTGGCAAAAGGCCATCATTTTCCCAATGTGACGCTGGTGGTGCTGCTGGATGTGGACAGCGGCTTGTTCAGCATCGATTTTCACGGCACTGAAAAACTGGCGCAACTGATTGTGCAGGTGTCGGGCCGGGCAGGGCGCGCGCAAAAGCGAGGTCAGGTGATATTACAGACGCGCCAGCCCGACCATCCTCTGCTGGCCGTGTTGCTTCGGGATAGCTACCGGCGATTTTTGCAGTTGGCGTTGGCGGAGCGAAAAGCCGCACACCTGCCCCCGTATAGTTTTCAGGCTTTACTGCGGGTCGAGGCGGCCATAGCCCAGGAGCCGTTGACTTTTTTTGCAAACCTTGATGCACCCGCGCTTGCGGGCGGACAAGTGCAGATTTTAGGGCCGGTGTCGGCGCCGATGGCGCGTAAAGCCGGTCGCTACCGTTATCAAATGTTATTTCAGAGCGCCCAACGCCGCCCGCTGCATTTATTTCTCGATGCCTTGACGGCGCGTATCGAAAATCTCAAGCAAAGCCGGAAAATACGCTGGTCGCTCGATGTCGATCCGGTTGATCTTTATTGAAGGTATTGGTTGGATAATCGGCCGGGTTTGATGGATAATAAGAGGCTGTTTTTCACAGATACCGCTTTGATGCAATGAAACAAAAATTAGAGGCGCTTATCCTGCGAGCCGTTGAGACTTTAAAAAACGACGGCGTTCTGGCCGGCGACTTGAGTCCCAATATTATCCTCGAACATACCCGCGATCCACAACACGGTGATTTTGCGTCAAATCTGGCCTTGATGCTGGCAGGGCCTGCGCAGTTGAAGCCAAGACAAATGGCTGAGAAAATTGTCGCGGCCCTGCCTTTGGAATCGTCCGTGCTTCGGGTTGAAATAGCGGGGCCGGGCTTTATCAATTTTTTCATGAATCCTGACAGTCAGTATCAGATCATCAAAAAAATCCACGAGGAAGGCAACTGTTTCGGTTTGAGTGAGGTCGGCGCCGGGCAAAAAGTACAGGTTGAATTCGTCTCGGCCAACCCGACCGGCCCTTTGCATGTCGGACATGGACGGGGCGCGACTTATGGTTCGGTAGTGGCGGATTTGTTGCAGGCGGTCGGTTTTGAAGTTCATCGGGAATACTATGTCAACGATGCCGGGCGGCAAATGGATATTCTGGCGGCCAGCATCTGGTTGCGCTATATGGAAGAGTGCGGCGAAGTGTTGCCGTTTCCCTCTAACGGTTACCGGGGCGACTACATCCGGGAAATTGCCGATGACATCCATAACACCTCGGGTAACGAGTATCGCAGGCCGGTCGAACTGGTTCTGGAAGATTTGCCGCCCGACGAGCCTCTGGGCGGCGACAAGGAAACCCATATCGACGCGCTGATCGACCGGGTCAAAACGCTGCTGGGGTCTGCCGCTTACCAGGATTTTTTCCAGATCGGCCTGAAAACCATTATTCGGGATATCAAAGCCGACCTGTCCGAGTTCGGTGTGACTTTTCAGACCTGGTTTTCCGAGCGTATGCTGATGGACAACGGCGCGATCGGGCAGGCTCTGGCGCGGTTACAGGAATCGGGCTATTTGTATAAAAAAGAAGGCGCGACCTGGTTCGCCTCAAGCCGCCTGGGTGACGAAAAAGACCGGGTTGTCGTGCGCGATAACGGCCAGAGCACCTATTTCGCTTCCGACATTGCCTACCACATGAACAAGCTGGATCGGGGCTATGACCGCATCATCAACGTCTGGGGCGCCGATCACCACGGTTATATTCCAAGAGTCAGGGCCGCCATGCAGGCTTTGGGCGCGGATGAATCCAGACTGACCGTATTGCTGGTGCAATTTGCCGTGCTCTATCGCGGCGAAGAAAAAGTGCAAATGTCAACACGTTCCGGCGAATTTGTCACATTGCGGCAGTTGCGTAATGAAGTGGGCAAGGACGCCGCGCGGTTTTTCTATGTCATGCGCCGTTCAGAGCAGCATATGGACTTCGATTTGAAACTGGCTACCGAAAAAACCAATGAAAATCCTGTGTACTATGTGCAATACGCTTATGCACGGGTATGCAGTGTCTTGCGGCAACTGGATGAAAAAGGCTTGAGCCGGGATTCGCTGCTGGGCATGGACAGTCTGGAGCAACTCAAGGAAACGCATGAGCTGAGTTTAATGGGCCTGTTGACGCGTTATCCGGAAGTTTTGCAAAAGGCGGCGCTGAATTATGAACCGCATCAATTGATTAACTTTTTACGCGAGTTAGCTACGGAATTTCACACTTATTATAACGCCCATCAATTTTTGGTTGAAGATACGGCACTGCGCAATGCCCGGCTCAATTTGATCACCGCCGTCAAGCAGGTCTTGTCCAATGGTCTGGGCTTGTTAAAAATCAATACGCCGGAAGTCATGTAACATGGCCAGAGACTACAAACATCGCGGACGGGGCGCAAGCCAAAGAAAACCGCCACAGCAAGTGGCCGGGTGGAAATGGCTGTTGAGCGCGGTTTTAACCGCGCTGTTCGCAGCTTTTCTGCTGTCTTTGCGTCATTCCGAACCGGAGCAGCAACAAGCGGCGGTTAAAAAAGCCGTACCCGTCAAGCCGAAAAAACCAGAGCAAGTCACATCCGACAGCGAGCAGCCGCGCTTTGATTTTTACACCATTTTGCCCAAAAAAGAAGTGGTGGTGCCGGATTATGAAATTAAAACCCGGGTTCGGGAAGAGCGGGTCGGTAAAGCCAAACCGACTCAATACATACTTCAAGCCGGATCTTTCAGGGATTTCAAGGAAGCCGACAGTTTGCGCGCCAAGTTGGCTTTGATGGGCATCGAGTCGCGCATCGAAAAAGCCAAAATCGGCGCGGTGACCTGGAACCGGGTTAAAATGGGGCCGTATGCGCAGATGTCCAGCGTCGCCACGATAAAAACGCGGCTCAAACAAAACGGCATCGATGTCATGGTCACCGAAAGCGGCGGTTGATTTTGGCCTGTTGCGTCCGGCAAGTTTAAAAGGATGATGAAAAAATGCTGATAGAACGTGCGCTCGAACGCCTGATGTACGCCAGTCGCTGGATTCTGGCGCCGATTTATTTAGGCATGAGCCTGGTGTTGATAGCGCTGACGCTCAAGTTTTTTCAGGAGCTCTACCATTTCGGGCCGCATATTCCGGCTATGGACGAAACTGATCTAATTTTGAAAATACTGACGCTGATCGACTTGACTCTGGTCGGGAGTCTGGTTGTCATCGTCATGTTCAGCGGTTATGAAAACTTTGTTTCGCAAATGGATATCGGCACAAGCGAAAAGCTGACATGGCTTGGTACGCATGATTACGGCTCGCTGAAAATGAAAGTGGCTTCATCCATTGTCGCCATATCATCGATTCATTTGCTCAAGGTATTCATGAATATCGAACAGACCGGTAATGACAAGCTGCTTTGGTATGTCCTGATCCATTTGACACTGGTGGTGTCGGCGCTGTTACTCGGTTTTATCGATAAATTATCCAAACATTGATGGACAAGCTATTGTTGTTCGGTACCCAAGGCTGTCATTTGTGCGAACAGGCCGAAGCCTTGATAAACGGCTATGAAGTAACCGATACAGGCTTGCCGTCTATAGAAAAAATAGACATTGCCGAACAGGACCAATGGCAGGAGCGCTACGCCGTGCGCATACCGGTGCTCTATCATGCGCAAACCGGTGAAGAGCTGGGTTGGCCTTTCGATCGGGCAGGACTCGATGCTTTTATCAAATCGATAAGAGCAGCGCGGATTTAAGCGGAAAGCAAGAGTTTAAACGCTGAATATTGCTGATTGAACGGGGCTGCCAATCAAGTATCGTAGGGTGGCAACGTTACGCGTGGGCACGAACAGCATGTGCCCGGATGAGCGGTTAAGACAGAAAATTTGGGGCAAAGTAAAATTTATCTGTGGTAAGGCCATGCGGCTACTTGCTTTATTTCATAATCAGCTCGACTATTTTGACAAATGCAGGATTAAACAGCGTTAAGCCGAAAACGGCAATCCCGATCAATATCTTCAATAATAAGCTGTTTTGTTTGAGATCCGCCCGGACTTCGCTAATTTCCGCGCGCACCTCGTTGATCTCTGCGCGCACGAACTCCTTAGTCGCCAATTCCGCACGCAACTCATTATACAACTCCGATTTGAGCGTTTCCTTTTTATGCGTGATGCGCTCCTCTGCCTGATTCTCGATGGCTTGAATCGAACCCTCTATTGCTTTGGCG
>PGZD01000117.1 GCA_002843155.1 Gammaproteobacteria bacterium HGW-Gammaproteobacteria-3 | reverse complement strand
TGAACAGCAAAAAATCTGTAGTGCCAACCGACAGTAGTTAAAATTTTTAACTGATTGAAATGGCGGGGAACTTCGTTATTAGGTGACGAAGTTGGGCTAGCCGACGGCTCCACTGTCGTTATGGATAGCGGCAGCGCGGTTAACGTCGATTTCTCGGTTAATTTACGCAGGCTGCAGCTGGTTAAAGGCGAAATTTACATCGAAACAGCACCTGATAAAGTTGGCTGGAAACGGTCGTTTGTCGTCGATACCTTGGAAGGCAGAGTTCAGGCGCTCGGCACGCGCTTCAGCGTTAGCCAACACGAAAACCGGACCCAGGTGGCCGTGTTTCAAGATGCCGTTGAAATTCAGCCTGCCGATGCCATGACTGTCAAACAAACCCTGCGCGCCGGCCAGCAAGCTCAGTTTTCGGCTAACCACATTGAGCCGATCCACCGACACAGCCAGGAAAAACCTGCCTGGACTCAAGGCTTTATCGTTGCCGACGATTTGCCGCTCAGCGAGTTTTTGCTGCAACTAAGCCGTTACCGACCAGGCTACATCACCTGCGATCCCGAGATTGCCGATTTACGGATCATCGGTTCCTATCCGCTGAAAGATACCGACAGAATTCTGGCGTTTCTCGAGGCTAACCTGCCAGTCAAGCTTTTACATCCACTACCTTTCTGGGTTAAAGTCCTGCCGCGCTGATTGCCGCCGCTCTCGCAAAGGTAAGGGCGAGAGCATTCGGCGGTCATGTTCGGTTCAGTAGACCCTTTTACGATAAAGCTCGAAGTACTGTTTGCGGCTATTTTTCTATGACATACAACAAAGCCAATGCAGGTCCATGCGGTTTACGATAGTAGCGTCGGCAGTTTGTTTTTCGCCCCCATCGTGTCTAACTTAAACGCCATTCACCCAATCTTCGATAGTCAAAACCCCATCGGGAATCAGGCTGAAGGCTTTATCATGGGTGACAAGTACGGTTTGGGCCGCTATTGCATGTGCGGCGATCATCATGTCGAGTGCCCCAAGCGTAATGCCAACCGACATGCAAGACGCGCGTAAATCGCCATAAACGGTGGCGGCTTGCTCATCCCAGGGCAATGTCTCAACACGAAATAGAAACTCCCGGATCAGCTTTGCCAGGCTGGCAGGGTGACCTTTGCGGGCTAAGCCATATAAAAGCTCACCTTGTGTGACTGCGGATATGGAAATACTGTCCATCGGCAGTGACGCCAGCCGGTGTCGAATCTCCGGGGGATGGCTTTTGATAATATAACTGGCCATATTGGTATCCAGCAGATAACGCATCAAAACAAATCCCTCTCTTGGTTCGGCAGGTCTTCGCGATCCGCCATGAAATCAGCAGGAATCTTTGTGTGATCGGCAAGCTCGAAAAACTCCGCCCAGGATGCCGGTTTAGGCGACAGAATGACTTCGCCAGTCACGGGATCACGACGAATAAATACTTCCGCTCCCGGAAAACGGAATTCTTTCGGAAGCCGTATCGCCTGGCTCCGGCCAGTGGTAAATAACTTGGCAGTCGTATGCATCTTAACCCCCTTCATCAAATAGGTATCTGAAGTATATATCATAGACCGATATATACCAATGATATGCATCAAATCGGTTCGATAAGGGTAAGCCCCAGGACGATTTTTTGAAAAATATATATTTTTCAAAATCAATCTGTTAAAAGATTTTTCTTCAATTTCGAGTTCCGGTTTTTCCACGCTCGTTTGTATTAGTTAATGAAAACACCACAAATGGAGAAAAAACCGATGTTAAACACACACCGCCGCTGCAATGCGGGTTCCCGCCCATCCCGATTGAGCCAAGCTATACAGGGAATTTTATTGGCTTCAGCGCTGACCGCTTCAGTCGCAGCCCATGGAGAAGAAAGTAACGGCAACATCAACAGGAAAAGCTACCACATCAGCGGCGGTTCTTTGGGACAAGCACTTAGTCAGTTTGCGCGTGATGCCGGCATCCTGTTTACTGGTGAATCCAAATTAACCGACGGCAAGAACAGCAAGGGATTGGATGGCGAATACACCGTTGAAGAGGGCTTTAAAAAGCTGCTCGCGGGCAGCGGTTTAACGTACACCATCACGGAAGACAATGCGGTAGCGATCAAGGTTGCAGAACCTGGAAGCGATGCGACATCGACTTTACCGGCGGTGAAGGTTACGGGGCGGGCGGTTTATGATGCGAATGACCCGAATAATCCTTCTTACCAAGTAGAAACCTCCACGGCAGGTTCGAAGTTGCCTCTTGAAATTACCCAAGTGCCGCAAAGCGTTCAGGTCATTACCAGTAAAGCCTTTGAAGAACAAGGCGCCCGCAGCATCGGTAATATCGTAGCGCAGGTGCCCTCCGCCAGCGTATTCGGAACTCGTTACAGTCGATTTGCAAAAGTGAATATTCGAGGTTTCCAGACCCAGCAGACCCGTAACGGCATTCGGCAATTGTTTGTCTCCGATACCGACTTCTCTGCCCTCAGCCATGTTCAAAACGTGGAGATATTGAAAGGGCCAGGCAGTTCGACTTTCGGAGATGGGGGCGATGGCGGCGGGATTATCAACGTTATCACCAAGCGTCCTTACGATTGGCTGGGTGCAGAAGTCAGTTTTACCCGAGGTGGCTGGGATGGATTCGATGGCGATATCACTAGCGGGCAATTCGATTTTAATAGTCCACTGACTTCGGATGGCGCCTTGAAAGCGCGTTTCACCGGAGAAATAGAGGGCTCCAATACATTTATCAATTTTCAGGAGTTGAATCGGCAGAATTTCGGCTTGACGCTTACCTACGACAATGGAAGTCCGGTGCGCGCTTTCATCAACGCCGAGTATCAGCACCGGCAGACATTGCCGAACCCCGGACTCCCAGCGATAGGGACGGTTCAGAGCAGCGGAGGCTTGGGTAAGGTGTCGCGCGATACCTTCCTCGGTGAACCTGGATTCGATAATTTAGATATTGAATCTCCCTCGGTGCAAGCCTGGCTGGACATAGATGTGGCCAAGAACTGGACGGTGTCGCCCCGGTTTCAGTATTTGGAGTTTAATGGTCGCCAGGATCAGATGTTTCTGGGTGCAACGACGCTCGATCCTGTGAGTCAAAGCATCAACGTGGCGCGTTCGGGCCGTTCCGATTTTCTGGAACGCGACCGGGACTTCATTGGGCAAATCGATATTACCGGAAAACTCGATACGGGGCCGTTGCAACACCAGATCTATCTCGGCGGCGATTACACAAATCATCATACCGAAGGAGGTTTTAATCCTCGGCTTAACGTTTCCGGTATTAATGCGCTCAATCCCAGTTATGCCGACACGCCTTCGGCGATGAGCCCAAATCGTCTGACTTTTGCAGGCAATTGGAACGTTGGGGCAGTTGCATTCCAGGATCTCATTTCCATCACCCGTTATTTCGACCTGCTGGGCAGTGTAATGGTTTAATGATCCCGGACACTTCTAAAGGCAGACTTTATACTGTCAGTAGAGGTGACCATGACAAACGAGAAAAAACACAAACGCCCCAAAT
>PGZD01000049.1 GCA_002843155.1 Gammaproteobacteria bacterium HGW-Gammaproteobacteria-3 | reverse complement strand
CGCCAAAGCAATAGAGGGTTCGATTCAAGCCATCGAGAATCAGGCAGAGGAGCGCATCACGCATAAAAAGGAAACGCTCAAATCGGAGTTGTATAATGAATTGCGTGCGGAATTGGCTACCAAGGAGTTCGTGCGCGCAGAGATCAACGAGGTTCGCGCAGAGATTAGCGAAGTCCGGGCAGAGATTAGCGAAGTCCGGGCGGATCTCAAACAAAACAGCTTATTATTGAAGATATTAATCGGGATTGCCGTTTTCGGCTTGACGCTGTTTAATCCTGCATTTGTCAAAGTAGTCGAGATGATTACCAACTAAACAACCACCCGCTTTAGCGGCATAGGCGCCAACTTAAGGCATAAAGCGTTGATTCATAGTTGAAAAGTAGATGTGTGACCGCAACATAGAGTATTTTTACCAACCAAAGTAAAACCCCCTATGAAGCAGCCACAGTTAACAGATACGCTTTTTGATGACTTTTTGCAAGAGCTTCCAGCAGATTTCCAGGAGCAGGCCTATGAATTACAGGCGTTTGCACGGGCACGGAAAATCCGATCACCGTTGCAATTATTGCAGTTAGTTTTGTTATATTGCGGACTGGACTTGTCGTTGCTCAGCTGTGCCGGTGAAATCGCCAAGCTTCAAAGCTATTTGAGCGACACGGCGGTGACCAAGCGACTGGCGGCCTGCGTGGCGTGGATCAAGTCGTTACTGAAGCGTGTGTTCGGATTGGATAAACAGATTAACAATGGCTCCTTGAATTTCATTGTGATTGACGGCTCGACCGTACAAGAACCGGGTGCGAACGAAACGACCTATCGCCTGCATGTGGCGATCGACTTGATGAGCTTGACACGTCAACGTCACGACCGGTAAAGTCGGCGAAAGCTTGGATCATTACCAGTTGGCTGCGGGTGATGTCGCGTTGATTGACCGAGGCTACAACCAACCGAAGGCCTTAGTCCCGGTCATTGATCGCGGCAGCGACGTCGTGCTGCGCGTTGAATCCCCACAGCATGACGCTTTACGAACGGTGCGACGAACCGAAAGGTGTCAAAATCGACTGGGAACAGCGCATACGCGATTTGAAGGGCCAGCCGGGTGCGATACCGGTTTATCTGTGTCATCAAGATAAACGTATCGAAGGCGTGGTGCATGCCATGCCGTTACCACCGGAACAGGCCGCGCAAGTACGCCGTAAAGCGAAACAACGCGCGCGTGATAAAGGCCGCACGGCGAGCCAAAAGACCTTGATGCTGAGCGGCTGGGTATTGGTTTTTACCTCGATTCCCGAATCGCTGCTCGACACGAAATCAATCGCTGAGCTCTACCGGGTTCGCTGGCAAGTGGAGCTGGTCATCAAGCGCCTGAAAAGTTTGCTCGATATCGACCGGCTACGTGCCCGAAAAGACAGCAAGCTGGCGGATTTATATTTACACGGCAAGTTGCTGTTTGCTGTAGTGATCCAAAAAGTCGCGCAACGCCGTTTCGGTCGGGCGGCCACCACGATGACCGGCGATCGTTCGATTACCCACTGGCGTTTATGGCGCACGATCGCCAATGAAATCAAGACAGGACTCACGGCTTGTTTTCCAAAAAATGATCGATTGATTGACGACTGCATAAAAAGCCTCTGCGAACGTCCGCGCAAGAGAAAGCTTCAGGGCCTGCCGGGTCGTGTTTTGAAGCTCATTACTGAACGTTGGGCTTTAGATGTGAGCCTTGCTTAATCAATCGCTTAGATGCTTAAGTTGGCGCTTATGGTTTGTAACCCCGTCCCTAACGCTTGAAACTGCCCACGCGGAACAGCCGTGTGGGAAAAGGTGGAAAGCTAAGCGCATCCACCGCATTTGCAGGAAAGCCAACGCTTATCCAGCCTACGCATAACTATACATTGCGCGCCGTTATTCGCCCGGTAAACCGGGCACCTACGCATTGCGCGTAGCCGTTTCTGGACGCAAGCCGCTACGCGGAGCAAGCGGGCTTGGTCGAAGTAAAAAACAGAATGGCCGTGTTCGGGCTTCCACCGTTTTGTTAACCGTGGTTTGTATCCGGCAAACGGGGGAGTCAAGACTTCAACGTAACTGTTGCAGCGGAGTCACGCGAAGATATTATAGGGCACAAGTGCGGTTCGCACCTCACCGAATTCTACGGCCCTTCTCACACAACAAATAGATGCTTGAGCATAAGTCAGGATACTGTTGTCCCAATTGATAACAACCTTCCAGATATTCCTTGGAAATAATATCAGTTTGCAAAAGGCGATCCCATTGGAAATTTGCCAGCGCCTTGAAAAATATCCCGGAGCGGTACATTATCTTCAGACCAGCCGCTACAGCATCGCGCTCCAAGGTATCCAGAGAATAAGTACGGCGATGGCCGTGCCCCGCCTCGGCAGGAGTGACCGCCGCATTATGCGAAATCAACCCCATCTTGACGGCGATCTGACGTGACGGGGCATTGGCATTCGGACATACTAGAAAAAATCTGCCGCTTTCGGTAAGCCACTCTTCATTGATACGTCTTAACACCAGCACGGGATCGTCCAGATGTTCCAGCACATGGGTCAAGATAATATTGTCGTAACGCTTGGGTAATGTGGCTTTCTCAAACAGTGAATGCACAAATTTGACATTGCCGTCCAGCTTGCTTTTGGCTTCTTCGATTGCGATACCCGAGGCTTCCACGCAAGTAATGTCGTCGAAATACATCAATAATCGTTTAGTAAAATCCCCTTTGAAGCTGCCTAGTTCAAGCAAGCTACTTCCAGCGAAAAATGGCTGAAACGACTTGATCATATAGGGATGCATAACGTCAAAATCAAAACTGTAAGCGTAAAGGTGGTCGGCTATGTCTTTTATTTCCAGGTTGTAATCGCGTTGACTTCCCATTTATTCAGCCTTGCCAAGATCCAAATGCATGATTGCTGTTCGAACATTCATAATAAAACCCATTTTTTCATAAAGCTTGATTGCATCAATATTGCTTCTATCCACTTCCAACTCGATATGATCTAAATCCAGCTCTTTTACATGCCTAATACACCACTTCAGCAATTGCGAAGCAATACCTTGCCCGCGCCATTCCTCCAACACACTAACACTCGTTATATAGGCGATACGTCGTTCATCGTCATTGCAATAAACCGCCACAAGCCCGATCAAGGTACTACCCAGCCAAGTTTCAAACCGCACAGCCTTATCGGCAATCTTTTGTGCATAACTTTCTATTTCGACACGTTGACTCAAGGGCTGTGAAAAACCACTATCACAGCTTGCCAAGTGCTTGGCAATCACTGCCGACGTCGCAAGATTCACGCAGTGTTCGACTGAATCTTTCATGCTTCCAGTATCGCCAAACCAAAACCGTAGCGCCCGAATTCATTGCCGTTATAGAGCAGATAAACCTTGCCATCACATTCAAAAACATGCGGATAGCACTGCATGTCGGAATCCCAACCACATGAATCACCATCCAGTCGCAGGTTGTCATCGTCACGAATCCAAGTACTCAAATCATTCGACCAGGCATGGCCAATACGATAACCACGTCCTTTATTTGTTCTGAAATCAAATGATTGGCGATAGCAGAAGAACATATGATAACGCCCGGCAATTTTGATCACGGAAGGTAAAGCTTGGCTCTCATCGGCACCCAGGCTATCGCTGATAATTTGCCGCGCTTCTTCTTTTTCCCATTTGACGCCGTCCTTGGAAACAGCATGACCAATTTTGTAGATGCGATCAGGAGGAGTGTCGAGGGCATATTTTTTCCAACCGGTGCCAAATATATACCACATGTGAAAAATATCGCCGATAACTTTCACGTACCCGTCGCCGACCAGACAGGGTTCGTGAAGCGAAGCCGCAAGAATTGGACCATCACCCACACGTTGAAAAGTAAGGCCATCGTCATAACTAAAAGCAAGGCCGATAGCGGTATCGACAGAAACCGACACCCGCCGGTTCCAGCCGCAAGTATAGCCATACACAACATCACCGTGCCGCATGACATTCATCGGGAAAATACCGTGCTCATCGAAACAACCCAGTTTACCCAGCGGAATGATCTCCTTGTCGGAAACATTGATGATGTCACGCAAATTTTTCCGCATATCGACGAAAGCAATATGACTCAGATATTTACCGTTCTTATCCTGCGCACGGGTAGAAAAATAGATACGCACAAAATCGTCGAATAACAGTGCCTGGGGGGATTGCGCAAATTGGACGCAAGCGTTCGGCAATTCATACTGCGTCGGGTCAAATATCTTGCCTAGTTTTTTCCATTTCATCAGCGTCATCCCTCATTCCAGTTTTCCAGACAATACGGCCAAACCGAAGCCATATCGACCAACTTGGTCACCGAGATAAGCCATGTAGATCTTATTATCCAACTCGAATACATGCGGGTAACTAATCATTTCAGCATCCCAACCGGATTCCGACACATCAATACCGGCGCATGTATCATCACGCAACCAGTCGATCAGATTGCTACTGGAAGCGTAACCGATACGGTAGCCGTTTTCCTTGCCACGATAATGACTGCTGTAGCGGTAACAAAAGAACATGTGATATTTACCGTTAGCATAAAACACATCCGGGCTGGCTTGCGCTTCATCTTCCTCGATGCGACTGTCGATCAGGTCTTTGTGTGCTTTATTCCAATGTATACCATCATAAGAAGTCGCCATGCGGATTTTGTAGACGGGTTCAGCCCTACCTGCCACCAGCTTCCATTTGCGACCCGCGATGTACCACAGATACCAGGTATCGTTGAAACGGCGTATTTTCGGGCCACTCAGCACGAACGGTTCGTCCGGCGTATAAGATAATATCGGACCGGAGCCAAGTTTGCTAAATGTCTCACCGCCATCATAACTAAGTGCGCATCCGATGGCGACATTGAACGGAACGGATTCACAACGGGTCCATCCGGCGTAATAGGCTCGCAATTCCTCGCCATTGCGGATAACAGACACGGGATAGGTGCCAAATTCATCGAATTCACCCAAGTCACCCAAACTCAGGATAGGTTGCCCACTGACACGCAGCACATTGAACAAGTCGGCGCGATCCAGATCGACATAAGCAGAGTAACTCACATAGTATCCGTTTGCATCTGCTGGAGGGCGGCAAGAGAAATAAACGCGCACAAAGTCATCGAATATCAGTGTCGCTGGAGCTTGTGCGAATTCTTTCAGCCAGCTACGGCCTACAACATCCTGTGGTGTAAATACCTTGCCTAGTTTTTTCCATTTAAACATGTGTTTTCTTTCGTGTGTATCAGATCAACTCATAGTTTGATTCAATGCAATCTTGGATAGTATCCAGTGGATTGAACATCATCACATCAATGATAGAAAGCCAAGGAACGAATTCGCTATTCAACTGACCATACCCGAACGGCTTCGGTTTGATGAATTTGAGATTAATTCCTCTCGCCTGAAATTCTTCTTTGGTGTAAAGCGCCATGCCACCCGTTGTATTGATGTACATATCCGTGCCTATAGCTTCGCACAAGGCGAGCACTTTATCCTGACTCTTCAACTGATGATCAATGGCAATATGCGAAGAAATCTTGATTTTCGTAGTGATATTCAAATACTCACAAACTTTCAGAATCGAGTACTGAATAAATTGGAACAAATTACGCTCGTCAAGGCCTATGATTTGCTCAATTAACGGAAATGTCTGCGCGAAATAAGGTGCGCGTCGGTATGCACTACTGATTTGGTCCAGCAATTTGTCGCGGTTAAATTCCGCCGCCAGTTCTCGTTGGCACACATGAAGGGAGTCCGAACCTCTCTCCAAAGGTAGAGAAAACATCACATCCTTACCATTCAGCAACATTCTATTGCGATTGATCCAGCCTTTTTTGGTATATTTTATGTTATCGTACACAACAAACACATCCACTGCGGCGATAAGCTGAAAGTAGCCAATATAAGGCAAAAAATACGGCTGCATGATAGCCAGCTTCATAGATTAATTGTTATCAACATAATGCTTTTCAAATACATTCACGATTTATTACACAGCAATCATCTGTGTAATATAAACACACGGTTTTATTATTTGCTCATACCGAAACTTGCGCAATCTTTAGGCAGCTTAGCTTCGAACGGTAAGCATTCAAAACGACGCTATCAAAGACACTATAAATTCAATTTCATCACGACTCAAGTCCGGATAAATAGGTAAACAAATCACTTTTTGCGCCAGCTCCACAGCCACCGGCAAATTTTCCGGTCGGGATGACAACAGCCCCCGATACATCGGAAAACTGGAAACCAGCGGATAAAAATAGCGCCTGACATAAACCCTGTGGTCTTTGAGTTTTTGATACAGCGCATCGCGTGTCAAAGGATAATCCGGCTCCACCAGGATAGGGAAATAGGCATAATTTTGTGGGGTTGCCAATCCGCATTTGATTCCCTGTACCGCTTTAAGCCATTCCCGGTAGTCATTGTCGATTTGTTTTCTTTTGGCCAGGGCCTTGTCAATATACTGCAATTGCAAGACACCCAGCGCGGCGTTGAACTCGCTCATTTTGCCGTTAATACCGGCCGCGATTACAGTCACTTCATCGGCAAAACCAAAGTTTTTCAGGTAATCGATACGCTGTTTGGTTTTTTTGTCGGGACAAACAATAGCGCCCCCCTCAAAAGTGTTGAATACTTTGGTGGCGTGAAAACTCAGCACCGACATATCACCATAATTCAATAGGCTTTGCCCGTTATGCTTGACGCCAAAGGCATGTGCTGCATCATAAAGAACGCGCAAGCCATAAATGTCGGCAATGGCTTCGATTCTCTCGACTCCGCAAGGCGAGCCATAACAATGGACGGGCATTATTGCCGTGGTTTGAGAGGTAATGGCCGCTTCTATTTTTTCCGGATCGAGATTAAAAGTGTCGGGCTCGACATCGACAAAAACCGGTGTGATGCCATTCCAAAGCAAAGCATGTGATGACGCCACAAAAGTATAAGGCGTGGTAATGACTTCGCCTGTAATTCTAAGGGCCTGGAGCGCGGTAACCAATGCCAGGGTACCGTTGGCGAAAAGCGAGATATGTTCAACGTTTAAATAATCGCAAAGTAATGCTTCGAATCGGTCATGAAACGGGCCGCTGTTGGTCAGCCTTTTACTTTGCCAGATTTGTTGCAGATACGGAATAAACTCATCCAGCGGAGGAAGATCCGGCTGCGTTACATAAATGGGGTGGGCGGAGTCAGAATTCATTTTTATTCCATATCCATAATCCATAGAGGGATTCTCCATTAAACAAAACCGACGGCCTTGTCGAATTGGGTTTTTTATCGGAAAGCTTAGTTCAAGCCCCGCTCATTTGCAAATCAGCCGTGTTGGTTGGGTTGCATGTTTTTTGCAACCTAACACAGGGGCGGTAAATGCGAATTTACGATAAGCTATCAACCCAAATGAATATTCGCGCCCTGCGGCTACATGCTGTTAAATTTTTCAGGGTAAGGTATCATTAATCTTTTTCAACTCTGAATCTGGAGCTTTAAACCATGAAATATACCGCAGTAAAAGCCTTAATCCCGGGAAGCCTGTTGGTACTGGTGGTTTTAACCACCGGCTGCGCCGATCAATCCGGAAACCTGCAAGCCATCAATCAGACACTGGGCGAAACCCAGAGAACGGTGGATACGATCAATACCGTGACACAAACGACGCAAGCGCCCACAGTGAACAAAGAAGCACTGAAAGCGGCAGGAAAAGAAATGATTCTGCAAAACCCCACCGGAAGGGAAGCGGCGCAAACCGTCGATTCATCCCGAAACTTGCTTAATTCGATCAAACAACTGGGTCAACCGTCCGCTGAATAATAGTGCCGTGGTGCGGTATGTTGCTGTTCAATTTATTGATAGAGAACCTTTCACCATGGCCGCACCCAGTCACCCGCTCTAATGCCCAGCCGAAAAGGCGGCGATTCCATTGTGCCGATCGCATAGCGGGGTTTGATGGCGTTGACGGTGAGCACACCCGCGACCTGTTTATCGGCGCCTATAAATTGACGGTTACCGTCCGGATTAAGCTCGGCGCCGACATCGGCATAAACTTCAAACTTGTCGCCTACCTGGATATTTTCCTCGGCGCCCGCATCGATGAACACATTGTCCTGGTCAATTTTGATAATGCGCGCGGCAAAAGGATAGCAACTCAGCGCCTTGCCAATATCCACGTCGGCTTGTGCCATGATGCGGCTGAGTTCAGCGCCGGTGGCCGTGTCCCTGAAGCCTTCGCTACCCACGCTGTAGCTGGCCGGAATCCAGACATCGCCACTGACTGCGCCAGTGTAGCGACGCTGTGTCAGCAACGCGCCGGTAAAACCGTCATGAACATAAATATCAATGACGATATTGCGCTTGGCCCAGACTTCCCGCGCCACGCTTTTGACCCAAGCCGTTACACCGCTGCCCCGGACATAATCGGTCGATTCTATTTGCAAATCGCGTATCACACCCGATAAAACCAACTGACCGCCCTCGTCCGCCGCTACTTTCATGACACCCGAAACGGTAACAGGCGCGTTTTCATCCAAATTTGGCGCCAGCTCCGGCTGCGCATAAAGTGAAACCCGGGTGTGGTTGATGCCGATAAAGGCTCCCGATTCGGCCAATGCGTACATGATTTCCCGAGGCATGCCGCTGCTTATGTCGGTGCTTTCGGCGCTGCTCAGGTGTCCGGGTTGGACCAGCGGAAAAGCGGTCGCGATAATGCGTTTGCGAAATTGCGGCGTGCACAAATCACTGGCCGATAATGTTACTGCCGCCCGGACATGATAAATCGCATTATCTTCCCATTCATCGATAACTTTAGAGGCGCTGACGCTAGCCGCCGTGCGCAGGGTAAACCTGTCGGACTGAACACTGTTGTCGCTGACCGAAGTCTCGCTTTTAAGCGTCACAGACCCTTGTAACGAGGCTTGCCGGATAGCGTCCTGCAAAGCTTGCTGGCGCGCCCGTGCTTTGTTGTTATTGACAATGGGCGCTTGTCCTTCGGCAGTGACGGAAACGGGCGATGGCGCTGCCACCGGTTGATGGCCGCAAGCTTGAAGCAAGACCCAAAGCGTGAAAAATATAAATTTAAGCAATAAAGCCATAGCCGTATCAAACTGTTTTATCAAAGGAATGAGAGAATTGCCGGTAGCCTTCAGGCGCGGGCCGGATAAGCGTCGGCTTTCCTGCAAAAAAGGATGGATGCGCAGCTTATCCATATAGGACTCCCTACAAAAATAAACGTATAGCGGTATCAGGATTGAACACTGATTAATTACATTCTGTTTTTACCCTACTCTATTTGGAAAAGGCAATGAAGCGTCGATACGGCGAAGCGTTTTTCCAGGTAAAAGCTTCGGTGTAATAATGCATCAAGGCCAGATAACCGAGCAGCCCTAAAGTGACGGCTTTGCGAATTTCAACACCAAAAAAGACTTCACTGATAAAGCTGACCGCCGCATCGCCGTACTGCTGTAAAAGCACGGCGAGGAACAATGAAAGCAACGGCAACACCAAAAAAACCGGGACATGGCTACGTTTCGCCAGACTATAGATGAAGTTTTGCGGTAGCCGGTGATGGCGGTTATAATCGTGAGTGATGTAAAAAATATAGGCTGTGGCGTCGTGCACCAGACGGGGTACGAGAATGGCCAAAAAGTAATATTGCTGAACATAGAGATAAAAACTACTGAACACCAGCAAACTGTTCGACCACAAAAAATACTTGCCGAAAGCCGTGCCGACATAGCGCTGGCACCAAAGCGTACTCAGCACCAGGCCCGCACATAAAAGCGCAGCCCCTTGCCGAAGCCATTGCGCCTGCTCGGCATCGAGATGATTTTTCAGAAAAATACCGATATAAATCATTAGGCCCGCCACCACGCTCAAGCCCAGCAACAAATGAAACGCCCATTCCGGGAGCCTGCAAACGCCCCGAGCGATACCGTGTTGCTGTTTTAACACATGATAGACCGTCCAGGATGCCACCAGTACATAAAATACAAGATAAGGAATAAACAAGCTGCCGATACCGAAAAAAACCGCGAGCGCCAGCGTCATGCCTAAAATTTTGTGCTTATAAAATCCGAAATAATCACTATTGCTCGTTAAAATAATCGCACTGGCAACGATATGCGGCGTCCCGAATATCAACTGAAACAACAAAAAATGCGTGGGGCTGCTGGGCAGGGTTTGCTGTAAATAGCCCTGCCAGAACAAAATATCCGCGCCCTGCAACAACAGGCACAACGGGATAATGGCATAGAGACCCAACAAAACCCTGATCGACACGTTTAACGGCTGTTCACAGGTCTTGTCACCGACAGGAAAAACTTGCGCATTCATGACATGAACCTTTTTCTTTTTGTTATTGTTTAAAGTAACATAAAGTTACACCTATTCAACCTTTCACTTCAAGCTTTGAGCCATGTCTTTTCAATTACACCCGCAACTGGCGAAAGACTGTATCCATTTGGGCCGACTGGATTTATGCAGGCTGCTGCTCATGAACGACAACCAGTTCCCCTGGTTTATTCTGGTGCCTGAAATTCCGAATATCAGCGAAGCGTATCAGCTTTCAAAACAGCAACGGGGGCAATTACAAGAAGAATCCTGCTATCTGGCCGAACAGTTGGCGCAGCTTTTTGACGCCGACAAAATGAATATCGCCGCGCTCGGCAATCTGGTACCGCAACTGCATGTTCATCATGTCGTCAGGTATCGCGCTGACCCGGCCTGGCCGCAGCCGGTCTGGGGAAAGCTCAGCGCCATCCCCTATTCAATCGAGCAGATTCAAGCGTTGCGGTATCGGTTGGATGGACAACTGGGCAATTATTTAAAACCTTAAGAAAGTAAAGTATACATTTTTAACCCAATTTCGCCCCTCGCCTAGCGTTAGGTGAGGGGTTGTTTTATGCACATTGCTAAAACACTAAAACAAATATTTGACCGCGTCGCGCTCTTCTTTTAGCTCCATTTCGGAAATCCGCATTTTTTCGCGGCTGAAATCGTTAATCGCCAGACCTTTGACAATATTGATTTCACCGTTTTCAACGGTCGCAGGGAAGGAATAAACCAGATCCTTTGCTATTCCGTAGCTGCCGTCGGAAAGCACGCCCATGCTGATCCACTCACCCGGACGGGTGCCGTGAATCCATGCGGACATCAGGTCAAGCGCGGCATTGGCCGCCGACGCCGCACTGGAATGGCCGCGCGCTTCTATAATGGCAGTGCCGCGCTGCTGCACGGTGCTGATAAATTCAGACTCGAACCAATCACTGTCCACCACAGATAAAGCCGCTTGCCCCTTGACCATGGCGTGATGAAGATCGGGGTATTGATTGGCGGAATGATTGCCCCAGACAATGACATTTTTGACATCGGAAGCCAGTACGCCGCATTTTTCAGCCAATTGGCTCAGCGCCCGGTTATGATCGAGCATGGCCATCGACGAAAAATTTTCCGGCTTGAGGTCGGGGGCGTTTTTAATGGCTATCAAAGCGTTGGTATTGGCTGGATTACCGGTCACCAGCACTTTGACATTACGGCTGGCCACTTTGTTTAAAGCCCGGCCTTGCGCCGCGAAAATTTCCGCATTGGCTGCCAGCAAGTCTTTGCGCTCCATGCCGGGGCCACGCGGCCTTGCACCGATCAGAAAAGCATAATCGACATCCTTGAATGCCACTTCGGGGTCGTCGGTAGTCACAATCCGATATAACAAGGGATAGGCGCAATCATTGAGTTCCATAACCACACCGTCAAGTGCCGCCAGCGCCTGCGGTGTTTCCAGCAGATGAAAAATGACAGGTTGTTCCGGCCCCAGCAGCTCGCCCGCTGCCAGCCTGAACAGCAAAGAATAGGTTATTTGTCCTGCGGCGCCGGTAACGGCAATATTGACGGGTGTTTTCATCTGTTTTCCTCGTGTTATTGTTAGCTCGTTAAGAAGTATATACACGCCCGCCTCGAAGGCAAAGGCAAAACAATCTTTCCCGCGTTGCCCTACTCCGCGACCCACCGGGTAAATTTTTCCACGCGGGAGCGAAGCCTCTGTATCGGGCGGCAAAAAACGTGCAACCTACAATCCGCACAATACCTCAAGATAACGGGAAACCGCGCGTTCGAGCGAGAACGCCTGCGCGCGGTTTTGAAGTCGCAGGCTATCACGAGGTTTATCCAGCACGGCGGCAATGCCTTGCGCCAATGCCCGGTCGTCACCTACCGGCACCAGTGTGCCATAGTCGCCGCCCGCCAGTATTTCTGAAGGGCCGCTGGGGCAATCGGTGCTCACCACAGGACAGCCGCAGGCCAAAGCCTCGATCAGCACGTTGCCTAGCCCTTCAAAGGCGGAAGACAGGGCTAAGACCTTGGCCTGCGCCATATAAGCATAAGGGTTGGCTACCCAACCCGGAAAGCTTGCCGCGTCGGCTACACCCAAACGCTGCGCCAGAGCTTCAAGATTTTTTCGTTCCGACCCTTCGCCCAGAATGATCAGGCGTGCGTCCTTACTCTCCCGCACGCGGGCGAAAGCTCTCAGGAGTGTCGAAAAATCCTTTTGCTTTGCCAATCGTCCCACACCCAGAATTACCGGTGGACTGCCCTGCGCGAACCAGGGATGGTCGGGTGTGGTTTCGCGCCTGGCTTCAAGCTCAGGCGTGACGACGGGGTTATAAAGGGTCTGGATAGATTCGCGGGGCAGCCCCGTCTTAGCGCTCAAATCATCGGCGACACCGTCCGAGACGGCGATGATGGCATTCGCCCACGGATAGGTACGGCTAATGACGGGCGGCAAGAAGCGCCAGCCCCATTGCTGTCGATTAGTTTCCGCCTGTATTTTTTGCGACAGCGAATTGTGTTCACTGATCACCACCCGGGTTGGAACAGAGGCCAGACGCCGCGCCCACAAGGCGGTAAGATTGGGGCCTGTCATCGCCGTCAGCAGAACGTCCGGCGAGGCGCGCCTGAGATAGCGTACAAGGCTCGCAAGATAGCGGATTTTGTAGGGTGTTCTGATTGCAAAAAGCACGGGCTTTAACAGTACCCAAAAGCCTTTCGGGTCCGCTCTCAGCACTTGCAATCTGGGCCAGACTCTCGATGCCGATTGTTGCAGTTCCACGAGCGTAATTCCGTCCGGAATCCGGTCACGAAGTTCGCCTTTGGCCCGGCAGACGACCATATCCACGCGATGTCCCCGGGCGGCAAAAGCCTTCGCCAGATTCAGCATCACCCGCTCAACGCCACCTCCGGCCAAAGAGGGCATGAATAAAGAGAGATGCCGGGCTTTATCGGGCGATGCAGTCGGCTGAATGCGCTGTTTCATGACTTTTTTCTGATTATCCATAAGCATCAACAATGTTAATGAATGCGCATGAAATAACTTCCGCAAGTTTTATTTTTAAACCATGAAGAACATGAAGGGCATGAAGGATTTAAGTCTTCATGTTCTTCATGACCTCCATGGTAATTGCTTGAATTAATTTATGCTTGTTCCTAAGCAAGCACATAGGCTGCGTTCTGACCGCAATGCAGCAGAGGTGGGACAATTTGTTCTGTCCGGCACCAAGATTTGTTGCAGGAGTACGATTTATCGGGCGATGAACACGTTGCGTCACGCCGTCGCCCGGAAATCCGGGCTCCTACGGGCCGCGCAATACCTCAAGATAACGAGCAACCGCGCGTTCGAGCGAGAACGCCTGCGCGCGGCTTTGCAGCCGTTCGCTATCGCGGGGTTTATCCAGCGCGGCGGCAATGCCTTGGGCTAAAGCCCGGTCGTCACCCACCGGCACCAGTGTGCCATAGTCGCCGCCCGCCAGTATTTCGGAAGGCCCGCTGGGGCAATCGGTGCTCACCACGGGACAGCCGCAGGCCAAAGCTTCTATGACTACGGCAGGAAGTCCTTCATGGACGGAAGACAGGGCAAAGACTTTGGCCTGCGCCATATAGGCATAAGGGTTGGCCGCCCAGCCCGGAAAACTGACTGCGTCGGTTACATTCAAACGCTGCGCCAGGGCTTCAAGGTTATTTCTTTCCGAGCCTTCGCCGATAATGATCAGGCGCGCGTTTTTAGTCTCGCGCACGCGGGCGAAAGCTTTCAGAAGCGTCGGAAAATCCTTGGCTCTCACCAATCGCCCCACCCCCAGGATTACCGGCGGACTGCCCGGCGCGAACCAGGGGTGGCCGGGCGCGGCTTCGCGCTTGGCTTCGAGTTCAGGCGTGACGACGGGGTTGTAAAGGGTCTGGATAGATTCGCGGGGCAGCCCCGTCTGGGTGCTCAGATCGTCGGCGACGCCGTCCGAGACGGCAATGATGGCGTCCGCCCACGGATAGGTACGGCCGATGACGGCCGGCAAGAAGCAAAAGCGCCACTTTATTTTGTAGGCAGGTGCCCGCATTACTTGCGACAGTGTGTTGCGTTCGCTGATCACCAGCCGGGTCGGCACAGAGGCCAGACGCCGCGCCCAAATCGCCACGAGGTTGGGATTGGTCATCGCCGACAGCAAAACCTTCGGGCGCTCGCGGCGGAGATAGCGCACCAGACTGGCAAGATAACGAATCTTGTTGGATGTTTTGAGCGGGAGCAGCACGGGTTTTAAAAGAACGGCAAAACCGGCAGGGTCAGCCCTCAGCACTTGCAGTCTCGCCCAAAACCCCCATGACGCTTCAAGGGCCACCAGCGTCACTCCGTCGGGGATATGATCAAGAAGCTCGCCTTTGGCCCGGCACACGACCAGATCCACGCGATGACCCCGGGCTGCAAAAGCCCGTGCCAGGTTCAGTGTCATACGCTCGACACCGCCACCGGCCAGAGACGACATGAACAAAGCGATATGTTGTGAAGATACCTCTTGCGTTGAAGCTTTCATAAAACGCCCTCTCTTCGAAAAGTGCCCGGAAGATAGAGGTACGTCAGCTTTTTCAATTCGGCGCAGGCAACGCCTCGCAGCGCTGACCGCCAGAAGCGCGGCCAGACTTGCCAGCCAAGTTTTTTAAAGGCGTGCCAGCAAACTTTAAACCAAAATCCACCGAGTACTTCTGAAAATGCCGGTTCAGGATAGCGCTGAAGACGCCGATTGGCTTTTTGCAGCGTCAACAGCCAGGTTTCAGCCCAGTCGAGGTAGGCTTGATCCGGCGCACCCATTTTCTGTATGCGCCGAAGCAGGTAATGGCGATCAAGATCGTTGTCAGTGAACGCCACACCGAGCGCGGTAAGTTGGTCGGCATAAATCAGCAGGCGCAGAGCCTTTATCTGTTCGGTTTTTCCTTCTGTGGTTCTGCCTTCATGCTCTCTGCGGCGTACCAGCACTTCGGGCAAAGCGGCCAGTTTATAGTCCGCGCCGATTCTGGCCCATAGATCGTAATCGGAGCCAAGAATGAATTGTTCCCGGTGACGGTATTGTTGCAAAATAGCCGTCCGGGCCATGCTCGCCGTGTTTTCCAGGCAGCAGCGAAACAACCGCTGAGCCGCGATTTCATCCGTGGAAAGGGCTTTGCGCTTGACTTTGCCGATCGGCTTACCTTTTGCGTTCACCCAGGAAATCCATGCGCTTACGGCGGCATAATCAGGATGCTGATCCAAAAATTCAACTTGTCTGGCCAGCCGGGTTGGACAGGCCACATCATCGCTGTCCAGAAATGCGAGATACTCGCCTTTGGCCAGATCGATTCCCTTGTTGCGAGCGCCGGGAATGCCGAGATTGACTTCATTGCAAACCAGGCGAACGCGTGGATCATGAAACCCCTGCACAATGTCACGACTGCGGTCGGTGGAGCCGTCATCAACCAGCAATAGTTCGAAGTCGGTGAAAGTCTGACCCAGGATGCTTTCTATGGCCTGAGCGATATACCGCTCGCGGTTGTAAACCGGTATAAATACCGTGACTTTAGGCGGCGTATCAGGGGCTTGACTCATGCGTTTGCCCTGTCCGTAAAAGAGTTGGAATTATTCTGCTGCTCAGGTATCACGAACGGCGCCGATTGATTATCCTGGTAGCCGAAGGTGGGTGACAGACGCGACTGAACACTTGCTTCCATCAACGCGACCTGCTCTGGAGAAAAGTAATCCCGGTAGCCTTTAACCTTGCCGCGTCGTACTTTGAAGGCGTCCGGATCATCAGGATTGCGTAGGCGCAAACTGGCGTTGGCAAAATAATTACTGCTTTCCAACTTACGCATATTGTCCATCGAGCCATAGGTTACGGCGTCTTCAATCTGGGCGTCGGTGAATTGTTCGCCGAGGAATTCGGTCAGACGTTTGAGCGTGTCAAAAGGATGCGCGCGCAGGTCTTCATAGCGCAGGATGAGCTTTTCCTCATGATTTTCCAGCTCTTTTTCCCATCCGTTAAAGAAGTCGATGAGTGCAGGTAGGCCATATTCCGGATGCATGACAAACTCCCACATCGAAATCTGTTCCCGATCGATGGGTTGTTTAATGTCCCGCTCGATCAATTCCCGTTTGAAAGCCTTGGTGCGCTTGGTGTACTGGAGAAACCACGAGACCGCGACATCGCAGGGATGACGGGCAATCAAAACCAATTTCTTGCCTTGAAATACTGACGCTTTCTCCGCCGTTTTGATAACGCCTTCGTAGCTGTAGTGGCCGTTGGTATTGAGGTAACGAGGCAAATCGGATTGGTAACGGTGCAGCTCATCGGTTTTAAAAATCCGCCGCATGGGCATACCGTATTTGAGATGATAAAGCCGCGCGAGCATGACACGCAGCCAGGTGCCGCCGGTTTTGGGATGACCGATGATCAGAATATCCGCCCGCCGCGCCTTGGCAAGCTGAAACATCGAAAACAACCTGAAACGGACAGGCACTCGCAGCGCCTTCGGAAGCCATGCGGTGGTCACCAGGAGGGCGGCGTGTTTTACGCGGTCTGCAATAAGGGTCATGCGGTCTCTTTGTAAGGATTTGTCGGGTGCGGCATGTTAGCATCGGCCTGAGGCTTCGGTCAAACCGTGCAGGCTGAATTGGCGGCGGTTGCCGCCTTCAAGCCACCTGTCATTCAAGGCCGCCGACAAACTCAATTTCGTAACCTGAAAATTTGCGGATATTGATGACGCCGGTGTCCAACAGCAGATATTGCCCTTTGATGCCGAGTAAAGTCCCGGCCGCTTCCGACTGTTTATCCAGATTGAATGATTTGACTTTGACCGGATATTCAAGCACCGGATAGTGAATGGCGACTTCGGATGCTTCTGTCAGAATCTGACAGGACTCGCTCCCAAAACGCCGGGTTATCTGGCTTAATTCCGCTTTACAGATGTCCAGCAGCTCATCCCGGCGCGCTTTTAAATCGATGGGCGAAGTCTGGTTTTTCAACATTTTTTGCCAATGGGTGCGGTCGCTGACATGACGGGCGATGGCGCTTTCAATCAAGCCTGAAATGAACCGGGACGGTACTTCAAGAATGGGTAAAGCCTGTACCGCGCCCTGGTCTATCCAGCGAACCGGTATTTGCGTCGCTCGCGTGATACCGACCTTGATGCCGGAGGAATTGGCCAGATAAACATAATGCGACTGCATACAAAATGTCTCGCCCCATTCCGGCTCACGGCAGGTGCCCTCATGATAATGGCAGGTTTCGGGACGCATGATGCAACTGTCGCATTGCGCCAGGGTAATGAAGCAGCGGTAGCAATAACCCTGATTGAAAGTCTTTTTGATCGGGCTGGCGCACTGAACACAGGCAATTTTACCGGTATGAACCAACTTGACAGGCTGACCCAGCAGTGGATTCAAATCCAGCCGCTCGGTATTCAAACACAACTGGTATTTGACCGGCTGCGCCAGATTCACTTTCATTTTTGTCAGGTTACCAAGCAATTGAATAGCCCTCTGTGTGCTAAAACAGGACAATTATTCAGGCCGTCCAAATCGCCCGGCAAATGCTACAGAATAAACATATCGCTTAATCAGATATAACCGTCGCTGTTGCTCTCGACCCAACGCGCCCGCCCATCAGCCAGATATTCTTTTTTCCAGAAAGGCGCTTTGGTTTTCAACGCTTCCATTATGGCGCGGCAGGCATCGAAGGCATCGCCCCGACGCGCCGACCAGACTGCGACCAGAACGATAGGCTGGTTGCTTTCAATAGCGCCCACCCGATGCAACACCAGCGTATCCAGCACTTGCCATCGGCGCATGGCATCGGCGACGATTTTTTCCAGATATTTTTCGGTCATGCCCGGGTAGTGCTCCAGAATCATACTGTCAACGTCATCGCCTTCGTTAAAATCGCGCATCGTTCCGACAAAAACACCGGTCGCCCCATACTTTCCGGCCATGGCAACCGCCGAACGCTGGTAACTATCCACTTCATGCCAGGGATCGAAAGCGTCTTGGCAAATTTTTATCATGGCTTCAGCCTCCGGTAACCGGCGGAAAAAAAGCGACTTCATCACCATCTTTTACGCTGTGGTCAAACTCGACATAATCCATATTGACCGCCGCCAGTACATTGTCCGGCAAGGGCTTTCCGGCATTGACTTTTTGCCATATCTCTGAGACTGTCAAGGCATTTTGCCCATCCAGTTCCTCTTCACTACGTCCGACAATTTCTTTCAAGCTGGCAAAATAACGCACCTTAATCGACATAAATTTTTCCCGTTCAACTGAAAAAACTGGATAATAACCCCATTCTCGCAGATTCAGCGCCTTATAATCATAATTCTACAAAAATGACCCGGTTAACCCATTTCAATCAAGTTGGCGACGCCCATATGGTCGATGTCGGCGCCAAAGCCAGCACTGAGCGCATAGCCGTGGTTGAAGGCTATATCGAAATGCAGACGGCAACCCTGACCTTGATTGTGCAAGGCGACGCAAAAAAAGGCGATGTTTTAGGCATAGCCCGAATTGCCGGCATCATGGCCAGTAAAAAAACCGCCGAGCTGATTCCTTTGTGCCATCCACTGGCGCTGACGCATGTTGAAATCGACTTACTGCCTGAACCGGCCAAAAACCGCATTCGCTGCCAGACAACGGTAAAAACCAACGCCCAGACCGGCGTGGAAATGGAAGCGCTGACCGCCACTCAGATAGCCCTGCTCACTATTTACGATATGTGCAAAGCGGCAGATCGGGGCATGATCATACAGGGTGTGCGCTTGCTGGAAAAAACCGGCGGCAAATCAGGCCACTGGCGGCACGATCGCTAAACCGGCCTGTGCGCAGCGGGTTTATGGCGTACGCAAGATAAAAGTGACCGGACCGTCGTTGATCAATATCACCTGCATATCGGCGCCGAATACGCCGAACGCCATGTTCGGATAAACCGATTGCGCCAGACCCTGCAAATACGCGAAGAGCTGTCGTCCCTGCTCCGGCGGAGCTGCCGACGTAAAACTCGGACGCTTGCCCTTGCGGGTATCTGCGGCCAAGGTAAATTGCGGCACCAGCAACAAACCGCCGTTGATGTCTCTCAAACTTAAATTCATCCGCCCCTCGCTGTCGGCAAAAATGCGGTAATCGAGCATACGCTCCAGCAAGCGCCCGGCTTCTTTTTCCGAGTCGTCTTTTTCAACGGCGACCAGCGCCAGAATGCCGCGCCCGATGGCACCGGTACATTGTTGATCGACACTGACTTTTGCCTCGGTGACGCGTTGTATAATCGTAATCATAAGCAGCAAATCAATCGGCGCTATAAAAAATACCATTTTAACACCTAAGCACAAGCTTCACTTTGATTCTTGCCACTCGATTGGAGACTCCGACAGGATGCGTAAAACAATAATTTTCCTCATTACAACGCTGCTGCTTCCGATAACCGCAACTGCGGAAATTTTTCAATGGCGAGACAGCCAGGGTGGGCAGCATTTTTCTGACCGCGCCGAAGCGGGCGCTGAAATTATCGCCATTGACCCCGGCTATTCGTTTCACATCGTCAAATACGTTTATGACGGCGATACCGTACAATTATCGGACGGGCGCAAAATCAGATTGTTGGGCATCAATACCCCGGAAATCGAAGGCCGCAATAAAACTGCGGAAGCCGGTGGTATTGAAGCCAAACGCTGGTTGACAGAGGCACTGCGCAATGTCCGCGTTCGCCTTGTAACCGACAGCGAAAAAAAGGATAAATTCGGGCGCACGCTGGCGCATGTATTCACCGATCAAAAACGGCATGTCAATCTGGAACTGGTCAAAGCGGGACTGGCGGCGGTTAATATCTATCCACCCAATTTGCTTTATGCCGACGCATTGGTCGCCGCGCAAAATGACGCAGAAGCGGCAAGTCTTGGCATCTGGGGCCGAACCGATTACGCGCCTTTATCCGCCGGACAAATTTCCTCGCACCATCATAAAGGCTGGCGGCGCATAACCGGACAGGTAAAAGGGCTGCGCAATACGCGAAAGTTTGTATATCTGAAATTCAACCCTCAATTCGACATCAGAGTCGAGCGCAGCAACTTGAAGCTGTTTCCCGATTTAAACGACTATATCGGACAAAAAATCGAAGTTCGCGGCTGGCTCAATCGAACCAAAAAGCACTTTTCAATGCTGATCAGGCACCCAAGCGCTATCAAAGCCTTGACTGACTCTAAAAACCTAACGGACAGTGAAACTAAATGATCGGATTGCTTGAAAAACCCGCTCACAATCGCCTCCACTTCATCGGACGATACGCCCAAGTGTTGATTTGTATTCATCTTCGCCACTCCTAAAAAACCGGCGATAGAGCACCGGCAGTTGCTCAAATTGCACAAAATGACCGGTTACCGACTATAAAACGCTTGCACGTTTTCTATCAAATAAGCACAGTAAAGGCTTACGCGCAACCTTGACTGATAAAGGAGCGCACCATGCAGAGCATGACACTAGGAGCCTGTCGGACTTCCGCCAGCTAACGTGGCTTTCTGGTAAAATAGCGACCTAACCAACATAACAATCCAGAATCCCCATGGCCCGTTTCAT
>PGZD01000048.1 GCA_002843155.1 Gammaproteobacteria bacterium HGW-Gammaproteobacteria-3 | reverse complement strand
AGAGCCATTGATTTTAAACATCTTTTTTTGCGAAATATCACCAAAAAACTGAATATCAATGACTTAGAGGGGTTTTGGTGACGAAGTTAGGTTAAAATATTTTTGAGCTATTACTTATGGCAAGGTTGATCGGGTGCAGCGCTGCAAGGCAGTCGTGTGATGTGCAGTGATCAATAGACATTAATACAAAAAGCACGGCATCAAAGGGGCTGACTCTATTCCTTTGCAAACGCCTACAAGCTCACGCGGCTTGGCTTTCGATGAAGCAGCCTTGCGCGATCTTACGATGCCTGTTTTTGGCGCCTGGCGATCAGCACCCGCCCGAGGCGGCGTAAACCTTGGGAAGAAACATCCAGTCCCAGAGGCGCGCCCAGACTTTCCAGTTGATACAAAACGTCGGTTGCGGCGATAAAGGTCAGATAGCGCAGGCCTTCAGTGCCCGGCTGTCTATTTGACAGGGTGCGCAGCACCGGCGCCAGACGCTCCCAAGCGCCATTGAAAAACACCCGCACCGGATCCTTGCCGGTTCCATTGTCCTCTGTCAATCCGGCCTGAAACGCGCTGTGCGCTTCCTGTAAAACAGCTTGTAGCTCATTTGCAAGCGCCTGATCTTGCGTACCGACCGTGGCTTTATTGATGGCGCCGGTCAAAAAAAGCGCCCATTCCTGCCAGGCTGCCTGCCATTGCTGCATTTCCGCTTCGGTAAAAACAGGGGCCGGTTTCAGGGCTTCGGAAATGCCGGAAGCAGCAGGCGGAGTAAAGTTTATTTTGACCGCAAGTCCCGTATCACCGGCAATCGCATCACTGAATCGCAACGAATCCAGCAACGCTTGTAACTGCCCCTTGTTGCTTGCCGGTATATAGCGGGCCAGGTTTGTTTCGATGGTACCGCGCGATTCGTTCAAATCGATTTTTACCGAAGCCAGTTTCGGTTCGGCGAAGCGGTCGAGCAAATCCTGTAACTGACTGATGCTCAGTGCGCGGCCGTTGCGGTCGTAAGCTGTGGTCTTGGTAATCGGAAAACTCAAAACCGTACCACCGGCATCCAATTGCGGCCTCTGAAAAGTCTCCAGCTTTCCTGACCATTCCATCAGCGTCAGGCATTGTCCATTCATGGCCGTGCCCAGCCGGGTATGAACGTTATTGAGTATTCGGATTTGCCCTTGCCGACCTGCGACTTGCGGCTCGGATAAATCCAGAAAACTGCAACCACGACCATCCCGCCATAGATGCGCCGTGGTATTGGCGCCGGTATAAAGCTGATCGACCAAAACCGTGCGGATCAAGCCATAGCCAATCGGCACCGTGACGTCAGCCGCCAGTACGGTTTTTGAGCAAAGCAACAAAATGCCGAGAGCTGAAATAGTGCGTTTGCCGTTCATGGGGTAAGCTCCAACTGGAAATGAAGGTAAAAAGACCGAATCGCTTGATGCCGCTTACATAATCGGACGAAGTATAGACCGACGTTTGGTGCGTCCCTTAGCGGGCCGTGTTGTACATATTTTGCCACCAACATTTCAGTAGCACCTTTTTGAAACTCATAATCGACCGGAACTAACAAAATGCTGATCCCCATTTCAGTTAATTTTGAAATTACAAGTTCGAGATGTTTTGATTTGGTATTGGTGCTAATAGAGAGCAGCGGATAGACACGCACTTCTTTAGCCACACGACACAATTCGTTCATAGACAGGACATGCTGCTCTTGGCTTACATGTTCGCTATATAAAAATAAATAATGAGAACACAGGGCCAAATCAAATTCAGTATCCTGAAATGGCAAGACCGGCAATGACGCATGATGTACCTTCCCGATTTTTTGCCCTGTTCATAGTCAGCCAAAAATAGCTTCATGGCATCCAATCTAACCTTTCCAAGCTCTTCAACACTTCTGATGCTTTTCCAAACATAATCATCCTTGTTTTTTGACATCTGTTCCATTATTTGGGGATAAACCTCGTCAATTCTTGAGCGGATTTCACCTGTGCTGAATTGGTATATGGGATCAGCAGAAATGACATTCCCTCCGTTTCGTGATACTTGAGCGTTGAAACAGGCAGGCCCATCACCACAGCCAAGAATCTTTCCGTTAAGATCATTTTCCGATAACAAGAACATTTCACTGTATTCGTTTAATGACCGTCCCCAAGGCACTACTTTTGATAACTTCACAAGATCCTCATCTATGTATAACCCTTTTAACTACTATCCTTGCGGGCCATCGGCATCGGCAGGGTCGCCTTCGTAAGGCGTGGCGTATTTACAGTCCTGTTGCGGGCAGACTTTTTCAGTACCGCGCCGTTTAGTGGTTTTTAACGTCAGAATCGGCCAGTTACATTCCGGGCAGCTTTCAACAACCGGTGCATTCCATAAGGCATAGTTGCATTGGGGGTATTCCGAACACGAATAAAACACCTTGCCATTGCGTGACTTGCGTTTGAGAATATTACCTTTTCGGCATTGCGGGCATTCGACTCCGGTATCGAGCGGCTTTTCCAAAGGCTCGATATGCCGACATTTGGGATAGCCGCTGCAACCGATGAATTTGCCATAGCGTCCGGTTTTAATGACCAGAGGCGAGTCGCATTTGGGGCAGCGCCGATCCGCGATGACTTCAGGTTCATCAACGCTGCCGCCGTCATCGTTAAGATTGCGTGTATAGGAGCATTCGGGATAATGGGTGCAGCCGATGAAACGGCCGTTACGTCCCAAACGGATGGACAAGGGGTTGCCGCATTCCGGGCATTTTTCATCGATGGCTTCCTGGGTAACATCCTTGCGCTGAACGCTTTCCTCTTTTTCATGAATCAAGGCGGTGAACGGTGTCCAGAACGCCCGCATCAGCGGAATCCAGTCCTTCTCGCCACGCGAGACCGCATCCAGTTGATCTTCGAGATTGGCGGTAAAATCATAATCGACGTATTTGGTAAAGTGTTCGGTCAGAAACTTATTGACGATACGCCCGACATCGGTGGGATAAAAGCGTTTGCTTTCCAGAATGACATATTCCCGGTTCTGCAAGGTCGAGATAATCGAGGCATAGGTCGATGGACGTCCGATACCATGCTCTTCAAGTGTTTTAACCAGACTGGCTTCGCCATAACGGGGCGGCGGTTCGGTAAAATGCTGACCGGCCATGATGTCGTTAAGCGGAACCGGGCGGCCTTCTTCGAGCGGCGGCAAAAAACTTTCCTGATCATCGCCTTCCTTGCTGTCGTCCTTGCCTTCCAGATAAACCGCCATAAAGCCCGGTTTGGCAATGGTGGAGCCGGTCGCCCTGAAAATATGCCGCCCGCCGCCGCAACTGAAATCGATAGCCACGGTATCGATGGTGGCATGGACCATTTGACTGGCAAGCGTGCGTTTCCAGATTAAATCGTACAGCTTGTATTGTTCGGCGCTCAAATATTTTTGCACTTCAGAGGGTACATGCCGGATCGAAGTCGGGCGTATCGCTTCGTGCGCTTCCTGGGCGTTTTTTGATTTGGTTTTAAACGTGCGCGCGTCTTTCGGGACATTCCGGGCGCCGTATTTTTCGGCAATCAGCGCGCGAATTTCCGCAACCGCCTCGGCGGCCAGATTGACCGAGTCGGTACGCATATAAGTGATAAGACCTGCGGTTTCGCCGCCGATGTCAATGCCTTCATACAGTTGCTGAGCAACCATCATGGTACGTTTGGTGGTAAAACCCAGCTTGCGCGCGGCTTCTTGTTGCAAGGTCGAAGTGATGAACGGGGCGGCCGGATTGCGCTTGCGTTGTTTTTTATCGACCTTGGTAACGATCAGATTGCCGTCGGCGGCATCGAGCAGGGTCTGCTTGACTTCAAGCGCGTAATCTTCGTTATCGATACTGAACTGTTCCAGCTTTTCGTTGTTATAGTGGGTCAGCCTGGCTTTGAAGGTTTGTTCCAGCGCGCTCAATTCGGCGTCGATAGTCCAGTATTCCCGGCTTTTGAACGCTTCGATCTCCAGTTCACGCTCGACAATCATGCGTAAAGCCGGGCTTTGCACGCGCCCTGCCGAGAGGCCTCGGCGAATTTTTTTCCATAACAGCGGCGACAGGTTAAAACCTACCAGATAGTCGAGCGCACGCCGGGCCTGCTGGGCATTGATCAGGTTGAGCGATAGTTCGGACGGGTGGGCAATGGCTTCGGTGACCGCTTTTTTGGTGATTTCGTGAAATACCACGCGATGCACGGGTTTGTCCTGCAAAAGCTTTTTGGCTTTGAGCAGCTCATAAAGATGCCAGGAAATGGCTTCGCCTTCTCTGTCCGGGTCGGTCGCCAGATACAGGGAATCGGCTTGTTTCAGGGCTTTAGTAATAGTCTGGACATGGCGTTGATTGCGCTCGATCACTTCGTATTTCATGGCGAAGTCGTGCTCGGGATCGACGGCGCCCTCCTTGGGTATCAAATCCCGGACATGGCCGTAAGAAGCCAGCACGGAAAAATCCTTGCCCAGATATTTTTCGATAGTTTTCGCTTTGGCGGGCGATTCTACAATAACGAGATGGTTAGTCATTCAGATGGAATTGAAAGTCAGGGCTTTAGGAATGGGCAAAGAAAATAACTTGCGCAACTGACGTCAGGATTTTTGCCCAGCACCTAAATTGGCTATGATTCAAAATCATAGCCAATTTAGGTGCTGGGTTCAAGGCGTGCAAACAAGCGCATAGCGAGCTATATAATTGTTTGCGCAACGCAAAAGACGGACAAAAAGACAAGTCGGTTGCGCAAGTTATAAAATGCATGTTCCTTAGTGCAGGTAGGCAGGAATGAGATCGTAAACGATGTCTTCCATTCTGGAGAAGGCGGCTTCCTCATCAGGCTGGCTCAATAGCACCATCAATACAATCCATTTAAGTTTTTCCAGGGATATTTCCTCGTTTTCAAGCGCCATGGCGCGGTCTATAACGATCTCCCGGCTGGCGGGGGATAAAATACCGCTGTGTTCGATAAACATTAAAAAGTTTCGGCATTCCATATCCAGCCTGTCCTTTTCCTGACTGCTGAATATCCGGAAAGCGGTTCCGATGCCGGGATTGATTTTGCCTTGCAAGCTCAAGGATTCCATCCAGTGAAAAGCTTTAGTCACTTCGGTTTGATCAAATCCCGCTTCCTCCAGTTCCGTTCTGATCATGTCACTGTCAGGCAGGATTTCAATTTCATCCTCCATATAGTTTTCGAACAGGTACATCAGTACATCAAAAATATTTTCTTTCATAGCGCGCGGGTAGTTATTTGATTCGGGTATAACAGCCACCGACTGTCGCCGCAATAAAACCTTGCAGCTCAAGTATCAGCAACATTGACGCCAGGGTTTCGACCGATTGCCCTGTCGTTGCCACCAGTTTATCAATAGATGTGGGGCTGTACATAATAAGATTCAATAATTTTTGTTGCTCCGGGTCAAGAGATGATTGCATCGGCGTCGGCAATGAGATTTCATCCTGTTGATTATATTGACCTAATTCTTCAAAAATATCGTTTGTGGTTTCCACGAGCTTGGCCCCTTCCCGAATCAGGGCATTGCAGCCGCGCGCCAGTGGATTTTGAATGGAACCGGGAATGGCGAACACTTCACGGTTTTGCTCCAGCGCCAGCCGGGCCGTAATCAGTGATCCGCTTTGCCGGGCCGCTTCCACGACCAGCAGGCCTAGACACAAGCCGCTGATGATCCGGTTACGTCTTGGGAAATGATGTGCTTTGGCGGCTGTACCGGAAGGGAATTCTGAGACCAGTGCGCCGGATTGCAAAATTTCGCTGGCCAGGTCTTTATTGCGCGCCGGATACACCCGGTCCAGGCCGGTACCGGTGACGGCCAGGGTATGTCCTTTAGCCTCAAGCGCGCCGCGATGACTGGCGGCATCGATACCCAAAGCCAGGCCGCTGGTGATGACAAAGCCGCTGCGCGCCAAGGTGCGCGCGAAGTCGATGGCGGTTTCGACACCCAAAGCCGAGGGATTGCGACTGCCGACCATGGCTATTTGAGGGTGTGACAGTAACTCGGGATTGCCGCGCACGAATAAAACCGGAGGCGGGTCCGCGATTTCCTTTAATTGCGCGGGATAAGCCGAATCACTCAAGGTGATGGCTAAATGCCCGGGCTGTTCCAGCCACCGCAAATCCGGCTCTATGAGCGACCAGTCGGGTTTGCGCAGAGCCTGTATAATGTTGTCCGACAACCCCAGCGCGGCGAGGACTCTGGCCGATTCGCCCAGCACTTGCCGGGGCGTATGGCTTTGCAGCAGTCTCAGATAGGTTCGGCAGCCCAAACCCGGCGTGCGCAGCAGCGTCAGCCAGTATTTAATTTCGGCATCGATGACAAAAGTATTCAGGGCGTCTGAACTCTGTCAAGCACATGGATCGCCTGCGTGGCTTCCATGACCAGGGCATAACTGACGCGCTCGAAAGTGCGAAAAACCAGTAAGGTGCCCGCTATTTCGTCGGGTAATTTGACTTCGTCGCTTTTGATTCGGCTGAAGCTATCCCTGACGATGGCGCCGCGCTGATAAATATCCAGCACATGACCTACAGCGAGGCCATCGTCCTTGCCTTTGTCGATGGCGACAACGTTATAGCGGCCGATCTGGGTTACACCGTCGAGCACGCTGATAATGCTGCCTTTAATATCGGATTCGGGTGGATGCGGGAAATAATTCAACGTAAATTCAGTTTCCTGATGCGGCATCAGCCGGTCGCCTTTGCGAATTTCACTGCTTGATTTGGTAATCAGCAAGGTCGCCGGATCGCCCGCCGCCTGTAACGACAGATTGGCGATGAATTTGGCCTCATAGCCTAAAATTTCTTTTGTTTCGGGGCTTGCGAAAACATGGCCGGGACGATAGAGAGTATAGGTCAGGCTTTCGGGTTCTTCGATGGCGCGCACATAGACACGGTCACCGGTGCCGACAATCAGATGTTCACCGACAAAATCGACCACATAAGGCGCCTGGGCAAGATCGTCCGGCCCGACGATTCTGGGTGAGCTCAAGTAAGCTGCAATGCGTTCGGAAGGTATCAGGGCAATGGCCGGTTTCAACTCGGATTCACGAATCTGCGGATAAAGCTTTTCATCCCGGGACGTTTCCGGACCGGATTGTCCGCCCCGGTTCAAGCTCAACCTTGGCTTGCCATCGACAATGGCAAAACTGATCACATCGCCCGGATAAATGAGGTTTGGATTTTCGATTTGCGGATTGATATGCCATATTTGCGGCCACTGCCCCGGTCGCTGTAAAAACCGACCCGCTATATCCCATAGAGTATCGCCTCCGGCAACGGTATACTGCTCCGGATGTGACGGATTGAGTTTTATATCGTCTGCCAGAACCGTGGCACTGACAAAAAACGTAAAAAACAAACCCAGAATTTTTTGAACGGTCATGCGATGATTCCTTGATAGAAGGTCGTTTGATTCAGTCTGGTTTTAAAGTTTAGATGAATTCAGATAGAATTCCAGCATTGAATCATTATTATGGAGTGTTTGTTGAGTATTTTAACCATTCTCGAATTTCCGGATGAACGTTTACGTAAACAGGCGGCGGCTGTCAAAGCGGTCGATGCCGACATCAGAAAGCTGGTCGATGATCTGTTTGAAACCATGTACGAAGCCAAAGGCGTGGGCTTGGCCGCAACCCAGGTCAATGTCCATCAACGCATTATCGTCATGGATGTCAGCGAGGATAAAAAATCGCCGCTGTGCCTGATCAATCCTCAAATCCTCGAAAAAGACGGGATCAAGGAAAGCGAAGAAGGCTGTTTGTCGGTGCCCGGTTTTTTCGAGCCGGTAAAGCGTGCGGAACATATCAAAGTCAGCGCCCTGGATCGGGACGGTAAGGCTTTCGAGTTTGCCGCCAGTGATTTGCTGGCGGTTTGCGTGCAACATGAAATGGATCATTTGCAAGGCAAACTTTTTGTCGATTATTTATCACCTTTAAAGCGCCAGCGCATAAAAAAGAAACTGGAAAAAATACACCGGATGGAACAAAAAGCGTCATGAAAATCATTTTTGCGGGCACACCCGAATTTGCCGTGCCCACGCTGCGCATGTTGTTGGACTCAAAGCATCAGATCTGTGCCGTTTACACGCAACCGGATCGGCCCGCCGGCCGGGGCCGAAAGCTAAAACCGAGTCCAGTCAAGGAATTGGCCTTGAAATTTGCTATTCCCGTCTATCAGCCGCAAAGCTTGAAAAGCGAAGACGAATTTCAGCAATTGGCAGATCTGGCCCCCGATTTGATGGTGGTTGTCGCCTACGGCATGATCTTGCCGCAACCGGTGCTTGATCTGCCCACCTTAAATTGTATCAATGTCCATGCCTCGCTATTGCCGCGCTGGCGCGGCGCGGCGCCGATTCAGCGCGCCGTGCTGGCGGGCGATAAAAAAACCGGGGTAACCCTTATGGCCATGGTGCGCAAATTGGACGCAGGCGCCATGCTGCACAAGGAAGAATATGTCATAGCTGCTGACGATACCGCCAGCAGCGTACATGATAAACTGGCCGAACTGGGGGCTACCGGCCTGAAAAAAATTTTACCACACATTGAAGCGGGGACGCTTGAACCCGAGCCGCAGGATGAGTCTTTGGTGACCTATGCCGAAAAACTGGGAAAAAGTGAAGCCGTGCTCGATTGGCGGCAGTCGGCCGAACAATTGGCCAGAAAAGTGCGAGGCTTGAATGCGTGGCCGGTTGCGCAGACTTTATATCGGAATAATGTTTTGAGAATTTGGCGGGCCGAAGCTATCGACGAACCGGCACAGGCGGCGCCTGGAACCTTGATCAGACAGGGCCAGCATCTCAATGTCGCGACCGGTGACGGATTATTGCGTCTGCATGAGGTGCAACTACCCGGCGGCAAACGAATGCCGGTGACGGCCTTTGTCAATGCCCACGCTGTTGACGGCTTAAGGCTGGGTTGACCGGGTGAATTCCAGACTCACAGCCGCCGGTATCTTGTGTAGGATACTCAAAGACGGCCAGTCCCTGACCGCCGCCCTTGAACAAGGACTGCCAGCCCTGGCTTCGACACAGGATAAAGCCTTTGTACAGGCTTTGTGTTACGGCGTCACGCGCCGGTTTTACCGGCTCGATTTCATCTTGCAGCAGCTAATGAGCAAACCCGTGACCGATATGGAAATCAAGGCTCTGGCTTTAATAGGTCTGTACCAACTCAGCGCCATGCGCGTTAAAGCCCATGCCGCCGTTGCCGAAACCGTTGCCGCCGTCCCCAAAAAAAAGGCCTGGGCCAAACCTTTACTCAACGCCGTATTGAGAAGCTATCAACGCCAGCAAGAAACGCTCACGCAGCAAGCCGACGCCGACCCCGTGGCGCAGACCTCCCATCCCGGCTGGCTGATTAAACAAATCGAACACGATTGGCAGGATCTGGCACCGGACATCTTGCAGGAAAACAACCGGCAAGCCCCCATGGTCGTGCGCGTCAATCTGGCGCGTATCGATCGCCCGCACTATCTGGCGCAACTGGCCGAACTCAACATGGCCGCACAGGCCTCGCCTCACTGTGAATCCGCCCTCATTTTACAGCAGGCGATACCTGTCACGCAGTTGCCGGGGTTCGCCGAAGGACTGGTGTCGGTGCAGGATTGCGCCGCGCAACTGGCGGCGAATTTATTGCAGGTTGAGGCCGGGCAGCGGGTGCTCGATGTATGCGCCGCACCGGGCGGCAAGACCGCGCATATTCTGGAAAGCCAGCCTCATCCTGGCGATTTGGTGGCAGTCGATATCGATGCCGCCCGACTGGCCCGCGTACAGGATAATCTTCAACGCTTAGAATTATCGGCGCAATTGCTTGTCGGCGATGCCGCCCGGCCTGAAGACTGGTGGGACGGCAAACCGTTCGATCGGATTTTGCTGGATGCGCCGTGTTCCGCCAGCGGCGTGATTCGCCGGCATCCTGATATAAAATTGCTACGCAAGCCCTCCGACATTGCCCCATTGCAAGCATTGCAACAAGCTGTTTTGCAGGCGCTATGGCCGCTTTTGGCGCCGGGTGGCGTATTACTTTACGCCACCTGCTCGGTGTTTAAGCAGGAAAACGAGCTGCAGGCCGAGGCTTTTTTACAGGCGCGGCGCGACGCCATTGAATGGCCGATTGCCGCCGACTGGGGTACGGCACGGCCGGTCGGACGGCAAATTCTGCCCGGCCAGGCGGCGATGGATGGCTTTTATTATGCCCGCATTCGCAAACAATAAAAAACCGCTGCCTTTTATTTGCTGGCTTGCGTTGCTCCGGTTGCTTGTTCTGGGCGCTCTGTGCGACCTGCCGTTATCTACGGCCCGTGCCGAAGACTCGCCGATAACCGTGGAGTTAGTCGATCTTAGCCTGGAAGGTAGCCGCTACCTGTTATCGGCGAACATCGACTACCGGCTGACGAACATTGCCCTGGAGGCACTGCAAAAAGGCATCCCTCTGTATTGGGATGTGCGTATCAAGCTGGTGCATCAGCGTCAGTGGCTGTGGGACAGGCGTATCATTCATTTCAACGTGCGTTACCGCATCCACTACCGGGCGCTGCTGAACCGCTATCTGGTCACCAATATCAGTACCGGTGAAAACGAAAGTTTTGTCACTTTATCCACCGCCCTGTCCTATATGGCGACTATCCGCAAGTTAACGGTATTCGACCAGGCCATGCTGATACCCGGTGAGCGTTATGCGTTGGGCATCAAAGTGCGCTTTGACCATGAAACCTTGCCTTTGCCGTTACGTCCCGTTTCTTATTTCAATCCGCACTGGCAGTTATCCAGCGATTGGTATTTATGGCCCGTAGAACATTAACTTTTCCTCTAAGTTACCTGATCATCATCCTGTTTGGCTTGGTGCTGCTGTCGCTGCAATTGATGAGTTCGGCGACCCAGGAGTCTTCCGAACTGAGCGCCATGTATTCCCAGTTGTTGTTGATCAATGCCTTGGGTTCGGTGATATTGCTGATATTGATCGGCGTCAACATCGTTTCCTTGCTCAGGCAACTGAAAAGGCGGGCCGCAGGTTCCAGATTGACGACACGGATGGTGTCTTTGTTTGTGTTGCTGGCTTTGGCGCCGGCGGCCATTGTGTTTTATTTTTCGATGCAGTTCCTGCATCGGGGCATCGATAGCTGGTTCAATGTCGAAATCGACCGGGCCATGGAAGATTCGCTGGAACTCAGCCAGACTTCGCTGGATCAGCGCATGCGCTGGCATCTCCGGCAAACGCTGCAGTTAAGCGAGCGTTTGGATGGTAAATCCGAAGCGCAGGCGCTTTTGGAGCTGGAAAACTTGCGTGGGCAGGCCGATGCCTCGGAAATGACCTTGTTCTCGAAACAAGGCCGCATCATCGTCTCCAGCAGCCGCAATCCCAGCGACATTCTGCCCCTTATGCCGGACGAACACGCCCGCTTGTCGGTGCGTCAAAACGGTCATTATGTGGCTTTGAACGAGGCACAGGAAGAGCAATTGAACATTCAGGTCATCGTGACGGTTAAAACCGAACCTATCGAGTATCTTCAGGCTCTATACCCGATTCCGGTCAGAATCGTAGATTTGGCCGATTCGGTTGAATTCGCTTTTGTCCGCTATCAGGAAATGAATTTTCTGAGAAATTCGTTGAAACTGAGTTTCTCGTTGGCGCTGTCCCTGGTGTTGCTGATGAGTTTGCTGACGGCGATCTGGGTCGCGTTTATCAGCATTCGCGCAATCGTCGCGCCGGTAAAGGAGCTGGTCAAAGGCACACAGGCGGTGGCGGCCGGACATTACGAGCAACAATTACCGGTGATGGCTCAGGACGATCTGGGCTTTCTGGTGGAATCGTTCAACGAAATGACGCACCGTATCGCCAAATCCCGCGATGAAACCCGGCGCGTCGGCCTGGAAGTTGAAAATCAGCGAGCTTATCTGGAGACCATTCTGGGCAATCTGACGGCAGGCGTCATCAGTTTTGATGCGGACAATGTCATTCATACCGCAAACCAGGCAACTTACCGGATTTTTCATTTCCAGGTCGCAGGTTTTGTCGGTCAAAAACTGATCGATCTGGCTCACGAACATCGAGAGTTGGCCGATCCCTTACAGCAAATTCAGAATTTACTGGAGCAGGCTGATGATATTTGGGAGCAGCGCATCGCTTTTTTAGGCCCTAATGGTTTGCAGGAACTCTTATGCCGGGGTACTCCGCTGTATTCTCCCGAAGGCCAACGCGTCGGCGCAGTCGTGGTTTTCGATGATGTCACCGATCTGATCCAAGCGCAGAAAAATGCCGCCTGGGGTGAAGTGGCTCGCCGCCTCGCGCACGAAATCAAAAATCCTCTGACGCCGATACAATTATCGGCGGAACGCTTGCAGCATAAATTAGCGGGTGAATTGCCGGAAAAGTCGCAAGCTATTTTGCAGCGCGCCACCGAAACCATTGTGCAACAAGTGGAGGCGATGAAAGAAATGGTCGATGATTTTTCCGAATATGCGCGCAGCTCAAGAAAACAAACCGAAACAATCGACCTTTCGGCACTGGTGCAGGAAGTGCTGGCATTGTATGCTTTGGAAGGTACGGTTCAATTCACCACGTCATTTCAACCCGGGATGATGATCAATGGCGACAAGATCAGTATGCGTCAGGTTTTGCATAATCTGATCAAAAATGCCATAGAAGCCACCGGCAAAGGCGGTAAAATCGACATTAGCGCCATCAAGGTGCGTAAAAACAATGCAAATTTTATCGAAATCGCATTTCTTGACAATGGCCCGGGTATCGAAGATGCGCAGCTTGAAAAAATATTCGAACCTTATGTCACCACAAAAGCCAAAGGCACGGGACTCGGGCTTGCGATTGTCAAAAAAATCATTGAAGAACACGGCGGCGCCTTATGGGTTGATACCGCTTACAAATCGGGCGCTGGCTTTATCATTCAGCTCCCAGCCGTTTAACGTTTAGCATTTGGAAAACTATGAATGTAAATGCAGCACAAATCCTGGTCGTTGACGATGAACCCGATATTCGGCGCCTGGTTCAGGAAATTCTGGAAGATGAAGGTTATCAGATTTGTACGGCTGAAAATGCCGGTCAAGCGCGTGACTTGAAAAATAGCCAAAATCCCGATCTCATCCTTTTAGATATATGGATGCCGGATACCGACGGCATCACCCTGTTGAAAGAGTGGGTCAACGAAGACCCCGATATGTGCCCGGTCGTGATGATGTCCGGACACGGCTCCGTGGAATCGGCGGTTGAGGCGACCCGGTTGGGCGCTTATGATTTTCTGGAAAAACCTTTGTCACTGGCCAAATTGCTGTTGATTGTCGAGCGGGCTCTGGAATCGGGGCGCTTGGCCGCAGAGTTGGGCGGAGTCAAACAGTCTTTGGTGACGGAATTCGAACCGGTGGGTAAAAGTGCCGTCATCGTGCGCACCAAAGAGCAAATAAAACGTCTGGCCCAGCATGATGCCCGCATTTTACTGGTCGGTGACGCCGGAGTCGGCAAGGAATTGTACGCGCGTTACCTGCACAACAACAGCAACCGGCGCGACCGGCCTTTTATCGACGTGGCGGTCGGCAGTCTTGCCCCGGAAAACTCGGCGGTGGAATTCTACGGCAAGGAAGAACACGGAAAAATCTATCCGGGGCTACTGGAACGGGCGCACGGCGGTACTTTGTATTTGTCGGGAATCGCCGAAATGGACAAGGAGTCACAATCGAGACTGTTGAGCGCGCTGGAGTCGAGCGCTTTTATGCGGGTCGGCGGCATCGAATCGGTGCGCGTGGATGTCAGGGTGATCGCGGCAACACGCATCCCACTGGAAGATGAAGTCAAAACCGGCGATTTTCGTCAGGATTTGTATTATCTGCTCAACGAAGTCACCATGGAAATCCCCCCGTTACGCGAGCATAGCGAAGATGTTCCGGCCTTATTGAGTTTTTATGTCGATCATCTGGTGGTCCAGGAAAAACTGCCGTTCCGAAAATTCTCCATGGCGGCACAAAATTTCCTGAGAAATTACACCTGGCCCGGTAATGTGCGCGAATTGAAAAACCTGGTGCGGCGCTTGATGATTCTGGGCGTGGGCGACGATATTGAACTGGAAGAAGCCAAATCGGCCTTGGGCGCTATAGCCGAGCCTTCGGCGAACGGGGTTTCGGCACCGGAATTTTATAATTTACCGCTCAAAGAGGCGCGAGAACATTTTGAAAAAGCCTACCTGGAATATCATTTTGAAAAAACCGGCGGTAGTGTCGCGAAGCTCGCCGCCATCATCGGCATGGAACGCACCCATCTGTACCGGAAATTACATGCTTTGAATATAAAATTGTGAAGTATAGAATCTTTGAGCCTGGTTGCCATTACTGTCGTCTGTCAAACCGAGGTGTAAGGTTGTATTAACATGACGAGAAAAAGATAATGATCAGACTGGTTTATATGAGCCATGCAGTAAAACCTTTTGCCACTGAAGATTTGATGCAGCTTTTGCGAGAGTGCCGCGATAGTAATGCTGCAAAAGGCGTTACCGGCGTTTTATTGTATTTCAACGATAGCTTCATTCAGGTTTTGGAAGGTAAGGAAGAAATTATCAACAAGACTTTTCAGTTAATTAAAAAAGATCCCCGACACAAAAATGTCGTGGAACTGGAAAGAACATATATCTTACAACCCGAATTTCCTGATTGGAGTATGGGCTTTGAAGAAATTGATCCCGCGCAATTCGCCAATTTCAACATTGAAGGTTTCAATCATTTTTTTAATACCGAGGAAGCATCCAAAAGCAATGCTTTTGATCATAAATTGATCAGCACCTTGATGAAACATCTCAGAACGACCTATAAAAAAAGGCATTCTCATGAAGAATTGCCGGTCAGTGATGAGCAAAACGCTGTTTTACTGCTGTTTCATAAAGCCATTCGCTTTGCCGTCACTATTTTAGCGGCATTGATGGTTCTGGTGATTTTTCTGGGTGTTTTTGATGTAATTTTTTTGCTGTACGAAAAACTGAGTACGCCCCCTTATTTTTTAATGCACATTACCGATATTCCGAGCACTTTTGGCGTTTTCCTGGCAGTATTGATTGCGATAGAAATTTTTCTCAATATCAGCCTATACCTGCGCAGCGACGTGATTCCTGTCAAATTAGTGGTCGCCACGGCCTTAATGGCGATTTCACGAAAAGTCATCGTATTCGACTATAAGCATCTCGATCCTGCTTATGTTTATGCAAGCGCGGCGGTGGTTCTGGCTTTAGGTGTTACTTATTGGCTGGTGGAAAACAAAACTGAAAAAATCAATATCGAATGAGCTCAAACTTTTATCAGTGGGGTATTTAACACCGCAACGCATTCTTTAACAAAGTTAAATTTAGCAATCAGAGGTTGGCAAATGAATTTAAAAGAAATTGATTATAAAAATTTGTTCGATAAGTGCTTTGTGGGCGTTAATTTTTTAATGAATGGCCTGGATAAGCTGCGCTATGTCGATTTTCTGGGGCCTTTGGCTTTGCGCTTATATCTGGCGCCGATTCTCTGGATGGCCGGCGCCAAGAAATTTTCCGCATTTACCGATACTGCCGCATGGTTTGGCAATACCGAGTGGGGGCTGGGCTTGCCTTTACCGTATTTGCTGGTATTCCTGGTAGCGTTCATCGAGATTCTGGGGGCTGTGCTACTGGTATTGGGTTTGGGCGTCAGGCTGATTTCGCTGCCGTTAATGATTATCATGGCGGTAGCGGCGGTTACCGTACATATACAAAACGGCTGGCTGGCCATTGCGACCGGGGGCGGTTTGTTTGCAACCGACCGGACAATAGGCGCGATCGAACGGCTGGATCGGGCCAAAGCCCTATTGCAACAATACGGTAATTATGACTGGCTGACCGAAAACGGAAATTTTGTTGTGCTGAACAATGGCGTCGAATTTGCCGCGACTTATTTCATTATGCTGCTGGTCTTGTTGTTCATCGGCAGCGGCCGTTATGTCAGTCTGGATTATTGGTTACACCGAAAATACCGGGATACCGGAACATCGATCCTATGATAATTAAAACCAAGGCCGACATTTTAAGCAGTGAAATTACCGACCGGGCGGTTTTCGAAGCGCGCAGGACTTTGATCAAGGCAGCCGTCGGCGCTTCACTGTTGACGGCTTTGCCAGGCGGGGCTGCGATGCAGCCTAAAAAATATGCAGAGGTACCGGTCGGGCCTTATTCGGCGCAGTTGCCGGTCAATGCTTTTGAAGATGTCAGCCGGTACACCAATTATTATGAATTTTCAACCAATAAAACCGACGCCACCGTTCTCGCGCAAGCCTTAACTATCAAGCCCTGGTCGCTCATGGTGGATGGCGAAGTTGAAAGACCCGGCGTTTATCAGCTTGAGGATATTTTAAAAGCCAACCCGCTGGAACAAAGAATCTATCGGTTCCGCTGCGTCGAGGCCTGGTCTATGGTGGTGCCGTGGGTGGGCTTCCCTTTAGCGTCAATGCTCAAACAATTCAAGCCGACATCAAAAGCCGGATTCGTCGAGTTCACCACGCTTTACAATCCCGATATTATGGTTGGGCAACGCTCATCCGTTCTGGACTGGCCTTATGTCGAAGGCTTGCGTATCGATGAAGCGATGCATCCTCTGGCGTTCATGGCCACCGGCATGTACGACGACGAGTTACCCAAACAAAACGGCGCGCCGCTGCGTTTGGTGGTGCCGTGGAAGTACGGTTTCAAAAGTATCAAAGCTATTGTCAGAATACGTTTTCGGGAACAGATGCCGAAAACCGCCTGGAATAAAAATGCCCCTCATGAGTACGGCTTCTATGCCAATGTCAATCCTGATGTACCGCATCCGCGCTGGAGCCAACGTCGGGAGCGCGTGCTTGGCGGCGGCATCTTCACCCCTAAGCGCGACACCGAAAAATTCAATGGCTACGGGGAAGCCGTCGCCCCGCTGTATGCCGGTATGGATTTGGCGAAATATTTTTGAGGCCGGAATTATACTTCGCCCTGCATCAACGTCAATAAATCGTGCACCGACATTTTGCCGCTGATGTCGGCGCCTTCCAGCAGGCTGTCGGCCAAATCGCGCTTGTGGCTGTGCAGGGCGACAATTTTTTCTTCGATGGTTTGCTTAGCGATTATCCGGTAAATCGTGACCGGCCGTTGCTGGCCCATGCGATGCGCGCGATCCGAGGCTTGATCTTCCACCGCAGGATTCCACCAGGGATCCATGTGAATGACATAATCGGCGGCGGTCAGGTTCAAGCCGACGCCGTCGGCTTTAAGACTGATCAGAAACAAATCCCCGTCGCCACGCTGGCAAGCGTCTACCCGGAGTTGCCGTTCCTTGCCCGGCGTAGCGCCGTCCAGGTATTGATAGCGGACGCCGCGTACGTCCAGATATTCGCGTATTAACTGTAAATGCCCGACAAATTGGCTGAACCCCAGCGGGTAGTTTTGCAGGGATGTTGACGGGGTTGATGCCATGGTTGGATTGCTGTCGGAAAAAAATGTGTCGGTCTTGTGCTTTACCGGGAAAGATGAGTCATGCAGCCCCCCGTTTTTTCACAAAGCCAATGCTCTCGGATTTGCGCTTCCCGTTTTATCTATATGTAGCAATAAGGCAATGGAATTGTCAGACGGGATTTCTGTATTGGATAATCATAATTTTTCTATCTATTTGTGTGTTTAACCTTATTTTAGGTTAGAATAGCAAGTTTTTTGAAACTGGGCGAAAAGGGGGATGAGGGCGCCTTCCGGAGTCCTTTGGAAAAAGTTTTTTATGCCTCAACTTTTTAGAGTAAACACATGACAGAGCTATCGCACTACAGAAACATCGGCATATTTGCGCACGTTGATGCCGGCAAAACCACGACTACGGAACGAATTCTCAAACTGACCGGTAAAATTCATAAAATCGGTGAAGTGCATGACGGCGCGGCCACAACCGACTTCATGGAGCAAGAGCAAGAACGTGGTATTACCATTCAGTCCGCCGCCACCACTTGTTTCTGGAAAGATTACCGCTTTAACATCATCGATACCCCGGGACACGTTGACTTCACCATCGAAGTTTATCGTTCGCTCAAAGTGCTGGACGGCGGTATCGGCGTATTCTGCGGCTCCGGCGGCGTTGAACCCCAGTCGGAAACCAACTGGCGCTATGCCAACGACTCTGAAGTCTCGCGTGTGATTTACATCAATAAACTCGACCGCACCGGCGCCGATTTTTATCGCGTGGTCAAGCAGGTTGAAGAAGTATTGGGCGCCAACCCCATTGTCATGACCCTGCCTATCGGTCGTGAAGACGAGTTTGTCGGCGTCGTCGATCTGCTCACCGAAAAAGCCTGGGTTTGGGACAATTCCGGCGACCCGATGAATTATGAAATCAAGGACATTCCGGACGACATGTTGGAAGACGTCAAAACATGGCGCGCGGAACTGATCGAAAAAGCCGTCGAAATGGACGACGAAGTCATGGGCAAATATCTGGATGGCGAAGAGCCTGATATCGACACACTCAAACGCTGCATTCGCAAAGGCACTATTGATCTAAATTTCTTTCCGACTTACTGTGGCTCGTCGTTTAAAAACAAAGGCGTACAATTGGTTTTGGACGGCGTTATTGATTATTTGCCCTGTCCGACCGAAGTCAAACCGCAACCCGAAGTCGACCTGGAAGGCAACGAAACCGGCAAATTCGCCATTGTCGATGCCAACAAGCCGCTACGCTCGCTGGCGTTCAAAATCATGGACGACCGCTACGGCGCTCTGACATTTTTACGCATCTATTCCGGCAAACTGGAAAAAGGCACCACGGTCCTCAATACTTTTACCGGCAAAACCGAGCGTATCGGTCGTATCGTGGAAATGCATGCCAACTCGCGCGAAGAAATCGATTCCGCTCAAGCCGGCGACATTGTTGCGGTGTTAGGCATGAAAAACGTCCAGACCGGACATACTTTGTGCGATCCTAAAGAACCCGCCACGCTGGAGCCGATGGTATTTCCGGATCCGGTTATTTCCATCGCTATCGCGCCCAAAGACAAGGCCGGTTCGGAAAAAATGGGTATTGCCCTGGGCAAAATGATTCAGGAAGACCCGTCGTTCCGCGTCGAAACCGACATCGAAAGCGGCGAAACCATTATCAAAGGCATGGGCGAACTGCATCTCGACATCAAAGTCGATATTCTGAAGCGGACTCATGGCATCGACGTGACCGTCGGTAAACCGCAGGTCGCTTATCGTGAAACCATCACCCGCCGCGTCGAAGACAGCTACACGCACAAAAAGCAATCGGGCGGTTCCGGTCAATACGGCAAAATCGACTATATCATCGAACCCGGCGAACCCGGCAGCGGCTTCGTGTTTGAATCGGCGGTCACCGGCGGTAACGTCCCCAAAGAATACTGGCCCGCTGTTGAAAAAGGTTTCAAACTCAGCATGGTAAAAGGCGTCCTGGCGGGCTTTCCCTGCCTGGATTTCAAAGTGATTTTAACGGACGGCGCCTTCCATGCGGTTGACTCCTCGGCCATTGCCTTCGAAATTGCGGCCAAGGCGGCTTACCGTCAATCGATTCCCAAAGCCGGCCCGCAACTGATCGAACCGATCATGAAAATCGACGTATTTACGCCGGAAGATCACGTCGGCGACGTGATCGGCGACCTCAACCGCCGCCGGGGCATGATCAAATCACAGGAACCGGGCCCGACCGGTGTACGCATCAAAGCCGAAGCGCCGCTGAGCGAAATGTTCGGTTACATCGGTGATTTACGCACCATGACATCAGGTCGCGGCCAATTCTCCATGGAATTCGCGCATTATTTACCGTGCCCGAAAAATGTCTCGGAAGATGTCATCAAAGAAACATTGGAGCGCAACGCCAACAAATAAGGCCGCCCGCCACCCTATTTGCTGCTGCCTGTCGAGGACTCGCCGACAGGCACCACAGTAAATTTACGCTAACCCCTTTAAGGAAGGCGTGACGCTGCGAATAGAACTCTGAGTCATGCGCAAATAGTCAAAAACCAACCGGATGTTACGGTTCAATTGCTGCATTTTTCAGCAACGCTAGCACTCAGTCAACCTTGATTTGTCGAACAGAACCCTCAATATAGTGCCTTTTGTACCTTAAAAGGGTAGACAGTTGGCAAAGAAATATATAGTGCGTCTAACGGAACATGAACGCATCGATTTGGAGAGTTTAATTCACAAGGGCAAAGTGGCGGCTCATAAAAGACTTCATGCTGAAATATTGCTCAAGGCGGATGTCAGTGACTTAGCTGAAAGATGGCCGGATAAACAAATCAGTGAAACCTTTGGCATTTCGACACGCACCGTTGAACGCGTCCGGGAGCGATTGGTTCGGAAAGGACTGGAGTCCGCCTTAAATCGGGCGGCCCCGACTCGGGCTAGAAAGCGAAAAATTGATGGTGAAAACGAATTGAAACCTTGGCAGAACAAGGAGTGGTGTATTCCCGCCAAACAAAATGCCGAATTTGTTTGTGCAATGGAAGACGTTTTGGATGTTTACAAAGGTTCGTGTGACGAAAGGCATCCCTTGATCTGTATGGACGAAAGTAGCAAACAGCACATCAAAGAAATACGGCAACCAATACCCGCCAAACCCGGATCGGTTGAAAAATACGATACGGAATACGAGCGCAATGGTGTCAGTAACCTGTTTATGTTTTTTGAGCCGCTGGACGGGAAGCGGCATGTCGCGGTGACAGACCAGCGAACAGCGTTGGATTGGGCTCATCAAATACGTCACTTAGTCGATGTCCTGTATCCTCGTGCGGAGCGTATTGCATGCGTGCTGGATAACTTAAATACCCATACCGGCGCATCACTCCATAAGGCCTTGCCGCCGGAGGAAGCGGAGATTATTAGATAAACCGGAAATCCACTATACGCCAAAGCACCGCAGTTGGCTGCACATGGCTGAAATCGAATTAAGCATTTTATCCGGACAATGTCCGGATCGACGTATTCCTGACCAAGAGACATTGAAAACAGAAGTCGCAATTCGGCAAGAAAATAGAAATGCTATCGCACGTTCCATGGAATGGCGATTTACTAGTGAGGAGGCGCGGGTAAAATTGAAAAAACTTTATCCGACATTATAAAAATGACTGAGTACTGG
>PGZD01000047.1 GCA_002843155.1 Gammaproteobacteria bacterium HGW-Gammaproteobacteria-3 | reverse complement strand
GAACACATAATGCAGCGCCACGGTCAATTCCACGGTGCCCAGCCCCGCCGAAAAATGACCGCCGGAAATGCTCACCGTGTGCGTTAAAAATTCGCGTAGCTCGCGCGCAACATTTTTAAGCTGGGATTTAGGGAGCTTGCGTAAGTCTGAAGGCAAATCAATGCTGTCCAGAATAGGATAGTTTCCTGAGGTTGTCATGAGTAAAGCGGTTCCTTTAGGCTAGCTGCGGCAAGGCCGGGCTCGGCCGAACAATAATTTGGCCAAAAATACCTGAGTATTAAACTAGGTATTTTAATGCGTCCTTTGAATGATATAAAGCGATAAATCACGCAACAAGTCCGCTTCAGTACCGAAACCGCTTAAACTGTCCAGGGCTTGCTCGTGCAATTCCCGCGCTTTGAGTTTGGCGTCAGCCAGACCCAGCAGGGCGGGATAAGTGGGCTTGTCATTGTCCTTATCCTTACCTTGCGTTTTGCCGAGCGTGGCGGTATCGCTTTCTTCATCCAGAATGTCGTCCTGAACCTGAAAAGAAAGACCGATACATTTGGCATAATGATCGAGTCGCTCGGCAACTTTTTGATCGACATCGGCTTTGGCCAAAGTCGCCATGTTGACGCTGGCACGAATCAGGGCGCCGGTTTTGTGAATGTGCATATTTTCCAGTTCAGGCAAGGTCAAACGGCTGCCAACCGCTTCCAGATCGATCGCCTGACCGCCCACCATACCTTGGGAACCGCTGGCTTTAGCCAGAATGGTGAGCATTTTCAGGCGCGCGCCGGCATCGGCTTTAAGACCGGGGTCATCGGCCAGGACTTTAAAAGCCAGTGCCTGTAGCGCGTCGCCGGTTAAAATGGCGGTAGCTTCGTCAAAAGCGATATGACACGTCGGTTTGCCGCGCCTTAAAGCGTCGTCATCCATCGCGGGTAAATCGTCATGAATCAGCGAATAAACATGGATGAATTCGACCGCGCAGGCGGGCGCGTCAAGTTCTTCCGGCGCTATGCCCAGCACCTGACCGGTACAATAGGTCAGCATCGGGCGCAGACGTTTGCCGCCATCCAGAACGCAGTAGCGCATGGCGGCGTGCAGTTTTTTAGGCAATTGACTTTCGCTCGGAAGCCTTGCTTCCAGTGCGCGTTCCACGCGGTTTTGGCAAAAGCTCAAGTATTCTTGCAGGGCATTACTCATCGGTGAAGGGCTCCAGGGTTTGCGTGCCGTTTTTCTCTAATAAAATCTGAACTTTCTGTTCGGCTTCCTGCAAAGCTTGCTGGCAAATTCGGGTCAGATTGACGCCGCGTTCAAAGGATTTTAACGAATCTTCCAAAGACAAATCGCCCTGCTCCATTTGCTCGACCAGTTGTTCGAGTTCGGCCAGGGACGCTTCGAATAAATTCGCGGTTTTTTTTCTCGGCATGTGGATAAAATATTTTTAGTGATACGATGGCGTGTTTAACCGATGATTATATATGAATTTGGACAGCGAGTGACCAGGAAGTATGAGTAATGATTATAACGCGGCCGCAATCGAAGTTTTAAGCGGTCTGGAACCGGTGCGCAAGCGCCCGGGCATGTATACCGATACCACCCGCCCCAACCACCTGGTGCAGGAAGTGGTCGATAACAGTGTCGATGAAGCCATGGCAGGTTTTGCCGATGACATCGAGGTGGTGTTGTGCCGGGATGGCAGCGTGCGCGTCAGTGACAATGGCCGGGGTATGCCGGTCGATATTCATCCCGAGCAAGGCGTGCCGGGTGTTGAAGTGATTTTGACGCAATTACATGCAGGCGGTAAGTTTTCCAATAAAAATTATCAGTTTTCAGGAGGGTTACACGGTGTTGGCGTGTCGGTGGTCAATGCGCTGTCGGCGCGCCTGGAAATTGAAGTGAAACGGGGCGGCAAAGTCTATCAAATGACTTTCGCGGACGGTGACAAGCAAAGCGATTTGACCGAAATCGATACGGTCGGCAAAAACAATACCGGCACTTGTGTGAAATTCTGGCCGAATGAAAAATATTTTGATTCCGCTAAAATTTCCGTCAATAAACTCAAGTTTGTGCTGCGCGCCAAGGCGGTACTCTGCCCTGGCCTCGCTATCAGCTTGCGCTCGGAATTAACTGACGAACAATGGCAATGGTGCTATCAGGACGGCTTGAAGGAATATTTGCTGGATCGGGTCGGCGCTGTCGAGTTTTTCCCCGAGGCGCCGTTCATGGGCAAAATGGCGGCCAACCACGAAGCCGTGGAATGGGGCATGGTGTGGACGAGCGAGAGCCTGCCCGAGGCAATCACCGAAAGTTACGTCAATCTGGTGCCGACCGCTCAGGGGGGAACCCACGTCAACGGCTTGCGCGCCGGTTTAACCGAAGCCATGCGCGAGTTCTGCGATTTTCGCAATCTATTGCCGCGCGGGGTTAAAGTGGCGCCGGAAGATGTCTGGGAAAACGGCCATTTCATTCTTTCCGTTAAACTCGAAGATCCGCAGTTTTCAGGGCAAACCAAGGAGCGTTTAAGCTCCCGTGAATGTGTTGCCTTTGTTTCCGGGGTCGCCAAAGACAGCTTCAGCCTCTGGCTCAATCAGCACCCGGCCGAAGGCGAGAAAATCGCTGAACTGATTATTTCCAGCGCGCAAAAACGTTTGAAATCAGCCAAAAAAATCGTCCGCAAAAAAATAACGGCAGGTCCTGCCCTGCCGGGTAAACTCGCCGACTGCTCGGGGCAGGATATTGCCCGCTCGGAGCTGTTTCTGGTGGAAGGGGATTCGGCCGGTGGCTCGGCCAAACAGGCCCGGGAACGCGAGTTTCAAGCGATCATGCCGCTGCGCGGAAAAATTCTCAATACCTGGGAAGTCGAACCGGGACAAGTCATGGCCTCGCAGGAAGTCCACGACATTGCCGTGGCGCTGGGCATAGAGCCGGGTTCCAGCGATTTGCAACATCTGCGTTACGGCAAGGTCTGCATTCTGGCCGATGCCGATTCCGACGGCAACCATATCGCGACATTGATCTGCGCTCTGTTTTATCAGCATTTTAACGCTCTGGTCAGAGCCGGGCATGTGTTTGTCGCAATGCCGCCGCTGTATCGCATCGATGTCGGCAAAAAAGTGTTTTACGCATTGGATGAAGCGGAACGGCAAGGCGTGCTGGACAGAATCAAGGCTGAAAAACTCAAAGGTCAGGTCAATGTTCAGCGTTTTAAAGGTCTGGGCGAGATGAACCCGAGCCAGCTTCGGGAAACGACCATGAATCCCGATACCCGCCGACTGGTTCAGCTTACGGTAGAAGAAAACGACGAGACCGGCGAACAACTCGATTTATTGCTGGCCAAAAAGCGCGCGCCGGATCGCAAGTTCTGGCTGGAAAACAAAGGTAACCTGGCGGATGTGTAGTTTTTTACGCAAAATTCAGCGCATCTTCAACTGTTCTCGGTTGAGAATTTCCGGGAATTCTTGCTGTTTCTGAAAATCAGGGGCTTTTCGGTGACAGTCATTTTGGCTGTCGCTTCAGCCGAAGCGATGGCTTGTTCGATGACGTGATGGTCCGGTGATTTAGCGCACACAGGGTCCGCGCCGTACATGTCGCCGGTCAGTAAATAAGCCTGACAGCGGCAGCCACCGAAGTCCTTGTCTTTTTCATCGCAACTGCGACAAGGCTCTTGCATCCAGTCCTGGCCACGAAAAAAGTTGAAGGCTTTTGATTCGTTCCAGATTTGCTCGATGCTGAAAGCCTTCACATCAGGGCAGTCCAAACCCGGCAAATCGCGTGCGGAATGACAAGGCAGCGCCACGCCATCGGGCGCAATCGTCAAAAAAGTGGTGCCCCAGCCGTTCATGCAGGCTTTGGGACGGTCTTCGTAAAAATCCGGTACCACATAGTAGATTTTCATTTTACCGGCGACTTTTTCCTTGTAGGCCTGGGCGATTTGTTCGGCAGCCTTGAACTGTTCTTGCGTGGGCAGTAATAAATCCCGGTTGGCATGGGCCCAGCCATAATATTGCGTGTTGGCCAGCTCCAGGTAATCGGCTTCGAGTTCTTCGGCCATTGCCAATATTTGCGGCATCTGATGGATGTTTTCGCGGTGTATCACGACACATAACACCATCGGATAACCGTGTTTTTTAACCAGATGCGCCACTTCCTTTTTATGGAAATAGGAGGAGGTACCCGCCAAATGGTCGTTCAGCTCCTGACTGCTGGCCTGAATGCTGACTTGTATATGGTCGAGACCGGCCTGTTTGAGTTCAATGATTTTGTCTTCGGTCAACCCATAGCCGGATGTAATCAGGTTGGAATAGTAACCGAGTTCCCGCGCATGTCTGACCAATTCCGGCAAATCCTGACGCGTTAACGGTTCGCCACCGGAAAAACCCAATTGCACGGCGCCCATCTTGCGTGCTTCGGTGAGAACGCGCTTCCAGTCATCCGTGCTCAATTCGGACTGATACTTTGCATAATCCAGGGGATTCGAGCAGTAAGGACACTGCAACGGGCAGGCATAAGTCAGCTCTGCCAGCAACCAACGCGGTGGGGTGATTTTAATGTTGTTGTATCCAGCCATTTTTGAGCGCCACTTCCAGAAAACCGGTGATATCGTCTTTCAGACCGGTGGTTTCGAATTTTTGTTCCAGATCGGCAATGATCCGCTCCAGGTTACGGCTGCCATCACACAGCTTCAGAATTTCAGCCGAGCTTTGGTTGAGTTCCACCATGCCTTCCGGATACAGGATGACATCCTTTTGCTGGACTTCCTCCCATTGCAGTCGATGGGTGGGGGAAAATTTGATGATTTGATCCGGGTTTATAGCCATCGTTTCGATACTTTACAAATTCTAATATTATACCGGCATCGTTACCGTAACATCGTAAGCCGATTGTTCCAGTTTTCCTGATTTGCCGTAATAATCGATCACGCCGTGCTCCCATAAAACCCAGACTTCTTCCGCGCCTGCTTGCAGATAAAGTTGCACTTTATTGGTCATTTCTTCTTTTGAGTTGGAAGGCGAAACGATTTCGACGCAAATTTCAGGCGCGCGAAGGTAGGGCGTTTCATAACCGTGTTGTTTGATAAAGGCGCTGGAACACCAGGCAACATCGGCGACTTTTACGCCTTCGGTGGTTTGCACCGAGCATTCCGTCAGCGCCTCGCCTTTTTTAAGTTTGCGTTCTAATAACGTACTGATGCGCACCTGTAAACGACCATGTTTATTGGAAGCCGGGGTCATTTCAATTTTACCATAGCGATTCAACTCGATTTTAAACGGTAAATTTTCAAAATACGGATTATCAACCACTTCAGCCCATTGCATATCATGCCCTTTTTGTTGGGTGATTTATACTTTATATACTCAATATACTTATCGTAGATCAAATTTCGGCCCCTTACCTAGCGTTAGGTGAGGGGCCGAAATTTGAAGTGCGAAAGGTATATCTTACGCTTTAATATTGAAATAAGGCGGCATATTGTTGATATAGGCCATATACATGGCATCGGCCATAGTCCACAACACATTCAGCTTGAATTGCAGGATTTCAATCATACGCTCTTGCTGTTCCCGGGTTTTATACCAGTCCAGCGTGATTTCAAGACCGTGTTCGACATCCCGGCGCGCTTCGGTAAGGCGTTTGCGGAAATAGGTGTAGCCTTCTTTTTCAACCCAGGGGTAATGAGTTGGCCAGTTATCCAGGCGTTGCTGGTGAATTTTGGGCGCGAATAATTCGGTCAATGACGAGCTGGCCGCTTCATGCCAGTCGGCGCGGCGGGCAAAATTGACATAGGCGTCAACCGCAAAACGCACGCCGGGCAATACCCGTTGCATTGAAGTGATTTCTTCACGCGTCAAGCCAACGGCGATACCGAGCCGAATCCAGGCTTCAATGCCGCCGGGGTCGTTCGGGTGGCCGTCATGATCGAGAATGCGCTGAATCCAGAGCGCCCGGGTTTTTCGGTCGGGACAGTTGGCCAGAATATTGGCATCCTTGATGGGAATAGAGACCTGATAATAATAACGGTTAGCCACCCAGCCCTGAATTTGTTCCTTGCTGAGTTTGCCTTCATTCATCAGCGTATGGTAGGGATGATGAATGTGATAATACTTCTCCATGCCGCGCAGGTGGGCTTCAAATTCTTCGCGGTTCCAGGCTTGATGATCGCAACAGCTCATAGGGTATCCTTGAAATATAACTATAAATCTATTTCCATGCCGTCATAGGACACTTCGATTCCGGCGGCGTCGAGGATTTTACGCGGCTCGGAATCATCATCCAGAATCGGATTGGTGTTGTTGATATGGATCAATATTTTACGGGCTTTTGCCACGCCGCTTAATATTTCGATCATACCGCCCTCCCCGGATTGCGGTATATGGCCGATTTCACGGGCTTTTTTAAGACTGATATTTTGCGCACACATTTCGTCATCGGTCCAGAAAGTACCGTCCACCATCAGACAATCCGCGCTTTGCATGGCGTCCAGGACATGCGCCTCGATTTCACCGAGACCTGGTGCATAGAAGACTTTTTTACCGGTGGAAATCTGCTCGATAATCACGCCGATATTATCACCGTCATGCGGGTCGTTCCGGTGCGGCGAATAAGGCGGTGCCTTGCTTTTGAGCGATTGCGTGTAAAAGCGCAAATCCCCGATACCGGGGATGGTAAAACTGCTGCCGTCAAGCGGCACACTATGGTGCTTGACGGTACAATAATCTTCCAGCATTTTAAAAACCGGGAAGCCGGTGCTGAGGTCTTGCCTGACCATCTCGCTGCAATAGATATTCAGCGGCTTGCCTTCTCTGAGCATCAATAAGCCGGTGGTGTGATCGATCTGGCTGTCAATCAGCATGATCGCCTTGATACCGGTATCGCGCACGCCTTGCTTCGGCTGAATTGCGGGAAAAGCTTCCAGTTGCTTCAGAATATCCGGCGAGGCGTTGAATAACAACCAGTTACGGTTGTCGGTGCTGACGGCGATTGAGGATTGGGTGCGGCGTGAGCCGGTCATTTCATTACGGCGGATTCTGTGGCAATTGTGGCAATTGCAGTTCCATTGCGGGAAACCGCCACCCGCTCCGGCACCGAGAACTCTGATTTTCATGGCATTATGGGTAGTTAAATGTATTAAATGATACGGTACTTGCCGCTTTCAGGCAAAAAAAAGGGGCTTATCAAGCCCCTTTTTCTTACCCTAATCACGTTGATTAACGGTTGTAGATATACATGGTTACTTCAAAACCAAAACGCAGGTCTGTGTAACTTGGTGTTTCCCATTTCATAATCAATACCTCGAGAAGTTTGTTTGAATTCTTATGCCAGCTTGATCAAGTAAGCTGTAGCGAAGTATACGACGATCTTTTTGGCAAAGCAACTTTGAAAGCCAAGTTACCACGGCCATTGCGCAAAAAATGTCAGGGCCGTAGCGGATGCAGGCAGGCTGCATCATTGTGAACTGGATTGTTGATTCGGTTGCCGATCGGCGTCAACTGCATGTCATGGTAAGCAGGAGCCTGTTCAAAGCCGGTTATATCGGGCGTCGAATTGCTGCTATCCAGCCAGACCGGATAATCTTCGGGCGCTATGATAATCGGCATACGCGCATGAATCGGCATCATCACAGCATCAGCGGCGGTGGTGATGATAGCACAGGAATACACCGTTTCCTGACCGCCTTGCCAATATTCCCAAAGCCCCGCAAAAGCGAATACGCGATTATCGGGATAATGGACATGATAAGCTTGCTTGCCTGCTTCAAGTTGTTGCCATTCATAAAACCCGGTGGCCGGAATCAGGCAGCGGCGGTGTTGATAGGCGACTCTGAACGAAGGCTTTTCAGCTACGGTTTCGGCGCGGGCATTGATCAGATGACTGGAAATCGAAGCGTCCTTGCTCCACGAAGGAATCAGGCCCCAGTGTAAATTGACACCTTTGCGGCTGCCATCCTCCAGCGCCACGATAGTCAGTATTTTCCGACCGGGTGGTATATTATAGGCAGGTTGATAATGAGGCAGCCGTGTCAGCTTGAAATGTCCGATAAGCGCCTGACCCGAAGCCAGCAAATTAAAACGTCCACACATAATGCATCCCGATCTCATTAAGCTGGAAAATAAATTCAACCGTTCCATCTTAACAAAAGTTGACGACCCCTGCCTCCAGGGTGTGGAATTATGGATCAAGCGCGACGACCTTTTGCACCCGATTATTTCCGGCAATAAATGGCGTAAGCTCAAATATATCCTGAACCATGCCCTGTCGCTCAATTGCAAAAGAATAATCAGCATGGGCGGCGCTTATTCCAACCATTTACATGCGCTGGCTTTTATCGGCCATGAATTAGGGCTTGAAACGGTCGGCCTGATACGCGGGGAGAGGCAATCGACACCCACGCTGACAGACTTGCAACGCGCCGGTATGCAGCTAAATTTTGTCTCGCGCGAAAAATACCGGACGCTGCGTCAATATAAAAGCTGGCAGGCTTTGCCGGGTCTTACGCCTACGGATTACTGGCTGCCTGAAGGTGGCGCAGTGGCATTGGCTTTAACCGGCGTGGCTGAATTGGTTGCTGAAATTGACCAGGCTTACGATATTATTTGTCTGCCCTGCGGTACCGGCACCACTTTGGCCGGTGTGATCCAAGCGGTGCCGGAGACTATCGAGGTATGGGGCTTTGCGGCACTAAAAGGTGCTGGATTTTTAACCCGGGATATAGAACAATTATTGCCAGCGCCTCGTGATAACTGGCGCCTGAGTCAGGCTTATCATTTTGGCGGCTTCGCCCGAGGCAAGCCGGAATTGACGGCGTTTATCAAGCAATTCAGGGGGGCTAACGCAATTCCTCTGGAGCCGGTTTATACCGGCAAAATGCTCTACGGCCTTTATGATTTGATTGAACAGGGCCGCTTTAAACCGGGGCAGCGAATTATTGCCATCCACACCGGCGGTTTGCAAGGTAACCGTGGATTTGACTGATGCAAAGAGAACCCGAAACGGAATTGATGGAAGATAAAGCGCAGGTCGAAGCTTATGCCCGGGCTGATTTTTCGCTGCCACACCAGCAGTTCATCGACATGCTGTCAACCCTTGTCGAGCCTGCTGAATTTGATGGCATAGCGTTGGAACTAGGCTGCGGCCCCGGCGACATCAGCCGCCGTTTCGTTAAAGCTTATCCATTCAGCCGACTTTATGCACTCGATGGCTCCAAACCGATGCTGGATTATGCGAACGCCCTGATTGACGATAGCAACCGCCTCCGCCTCACTTTTATTCATGGCAAACTACCGGATACCCGATTGCCTTTATCCCGTTACGATCTTATTTTCAGTAACAGTTTATTGCACCACTTGCCTGAACCGGGTGTGTTATGGCAGTTTATCAAGCGTTATGCGCAACCCGGCGCCCGCGTGGCGGTCATGGATCTGCTACGCCCCGAAACACGCCAGGAAGCAAAAGACAAAGTGGCATGCTATGCAAACGATGAACCTGAAATCCTGCAACGGGATTTTTATCAGTCATTGCTGGCCGCGTTTACCTTGGAAGAAATACACCGGCAATTACACCAGGCCTGTCTGGATTTTACGGTCACGCAAAGCAGCGACCGCCATGTTTTTATCACCGGCCGAATCCCCTGACTATTTCAGAGAAAAAGATGGATACAGAAGTGAAGAATATTGACAGCGAAACGATCAATCTGGATGCCTATGAGCTTTATATCAACCGCGAATCCAGTCTGCTCGAATTTAATGTGCGGGTGCTGGCGCAGGCTAAGGATGAAGCCGTACCGCTACTGGAACGGCTCAATTATCTGTGCATTTCCTGCTCCAATCTCGATGAGTTTTTTGAAGTCCGGGTGGCCAGTTTGCTACAAATGGCCGATATGGACCCTAAAGCGATTGGTCCCGACGGCCTGACCTCGCATGAACAACTGGAAACCATAGCGGTCAAGGCGCATCGCCTGGTTGACGAGCAATACCGGGTACTGAATGATATTTTGTTGCCCGCGCTGGAAAACGAGCATATCCGTTTTATCCGCCGCAGCAACTGGACTTCCAAACAGGCCAAATGGCTGGAAAATTTTTTCAATGAAGAGCTGTTGCCGATTCTGACGCCAGTGGGTCTGGATTCCGCGCATCCGTTTCCGCGCATTCTCAATAAAAGCCTGACTTTCATCATCTCCCTGACCGGTAAAGACGCTTTCGGGCGTAATAGTGGCCGGGCTATTCTGCAGGCGCCCCGGGCACTATCGCGCATCGTCCAGTTGCCCAGCGAGGAAACTGCCAGCGGCCCGCATGATTTTGTGTTCCTGTCTTCTATTATCCATGCGTTCGTCGATCAACTGTTCAACGGCATGAGCGTCAAGGGTTTTTATCAATTCAGAGTGACCCGCAACAGCGATTTTTTTGTCGATGACGATGCCATCGATGATTTGCTGCTGGCGGTGGAAGGCGAATTGGCGATGCGTAACTATGGCGACGAAGTCCGTCTGGAACTTGACGCCAAGTGCCCCGAGGAAACGGTGGATTTTTTACTGTCACGGTTTGAATTGACCCGGGACAGGCTGTATCTGGTGCATGGCCCCGTCAATTTAAACCGGCTACAGGAAATCATCAGTCTGGTCGAGCGGCCCGAGCTGAAATTTACACCCTTTAAACCGGCCATGCCGCCTCAATTGGCGCGCAATAAAAATATCTTCAACGCTATCGAAAAACAGGATATTTTACTGCATCATCCGTTTGAATCCTTCCTGCCGGTGATCGAATTTCTCAAACAGGCCGCAGCCGACCCCGATGTCCTCGCCATCAAACAAACCTTGTACCGCACCGGCGTGGATTCACCGATTGTCGGCGCACTGGTCAAGGCCGCAAGAGCCGGCAAGGTGGTCACGGTCGTCATTGAACTGCGCGCCCGTTTCGATGAAAAAGCCAATATCAATCTGGCGTCCAAGCTGCAGGAAGCCGCCGTACACGTTGTGTATGGCGTGGTAGGCTACAAGACCCATGCCAAAATGTGCTTGGTGCTGCGCCGGGAAGGCCGGCACTTGCGTAACTATGTCCATCTGGGCAGCGGCAACTATCATCCCAAAACGGCCCTGCTTTATACCGATTATGGTTTGTTTTCCTGTAACAAGGAATTGGGCGAAGATGTCAGGCGCGTGTTCGCACAGTTGACCAGTTTAGGCAAAGTCACCAAACTGGACAAACTGCTGCAATCACCGTTTACGTTACATAGCGGCCTGATGACGAAAATCGATCGGGAAATAGAGTACGCGCAAAAAGGCAAAGCTTCCGGCATCATTTTCAAAGTCAATGCCATCGTTGAGGAACAATTGACCAAAGCCTTGTACCGGGCGTCTCAAGCCGGTGTTAAAGTGCAATTGATCGTCCGGGGTATTTGTTGTCTGCGGCCGGGCGTTGCCGGTGTCTCCGACAATATTGAAGTACGCTCCATCATCGGCCGGTTTCTGGAGCACACCCGCGTTTATGCGTTTGAAAACGACGGCAATCCGGAAATTTATGTCGCCAGCGCCGATTTAATGAACCGGAATATGTTCAGGCGCGTTGAAACCTGTTTTCCGATTGAAAGCAAAAAACTGCATCAGCGCATCAAAAACGATCTGGATCTGTACTTGAAAGATAATTCCCAAGCCTGGCGGCTCAGGCCGGATGGCTGCTATGAACGCTTGACCCCGGCCCCTAATGAGGCGACGGTTCAGGCGCAAACTGAATTACTGCTATCGTTACAACTGCACAGCGGTTATTGACAAAATGTCCGCAACCTCTCGCACAATCGCCCAACTCGGTGCGCCGGTATTGCGGCAAATCGCTGTGGCTGTTGAAAATGTCAAGGCGCCGCAAATACAAGAATTGGCCGAAGACTTGTTCGCCACCTTGGCGGACACCGAAGGCGTGGGTCTTGCCGCGCCGCAAATTGGCGAGTCGGTGCGGATGATGGTCATAGCGTCAAGGCCGACACCGCGCTATCCGTCCGCGCCGCTGATGCAGCCGACGTTACTGATTAACCCAAGTTTCAAGGCTTTGTCCGAAATCCGGGAAAAAGGCTGGGAAGGCTGCTTGAGCATCCCCGGCATTCGCGCCCAGGTTCCCCGCTATACAAAAATAGCCGTCAGTTATGTCGATAGCCAAGGGCAAAGCCTGCAATTGACGCTGGAAAATTTTATTGCCCGGGTGTTTCAGCATGAATACGACCATCTCGACGGCTTGGTTTATCTCGACCGGGTCGAAAACAATCGGGACATTATCACCGAGCAGGAATTTCAGAAACTGATCGCAGGAGGCCGATAGCGTCTATACACTTCAAATTTCGGCCTGTCCGCCGGTAGGCGCGGCACAAGCTCATGGCGGTGCCGGTATGCCTTACATATTCGCTTTCGATTCGATAATACCGCCGCCCAGGCAGACTTCGCCGTCATAAAAAACCACCGATTGACCGGGCGTGATCGCGCGCTGGGCCTGATCGAAAATCACTTGGCAGCGGCCCTCGTCGAGCATTGTGACCGTGCAGTCCTGATCGGCCTGACGGTAACGGGTTTTGGCCTTACACCGAAGCGTTCCGGCCAGGGCTTTATTGTTGCACCAATCCAGTTGTCCCGCTTCCAGGACATTGTGCAGCAGCAGCGGATGATCGTGACCCTGCCCGACAATCAACACATTGTTTTCCAGATCTTTATCCAGCACATACCACGGCTCATCCTGCGCATTTTTTACCCCGCCGATACCCAAGCCCTGGCGTTGTCCTAAAGTGTAATACATCAGCCCCTGATGCTCTGCGATATAGTGACCTTCCGCTGTGCGCATTGCGCCGGGTTGCGTCGGCAAATAGCGCTGTAAAAACTCCGTGAATTTACGCTCGCCGATAAAGCAAATACCGGTGCTGTCTTTCTTTTTATGGTTGTCGAAACCGGCTTTTTTGGCCAGCGCCCTGATCTCCGGTTTGTGCAGATGGCCGATGGGAAACAGCGTTTTGGCCAATTGTTTCTGCCCCAGGGTATAGAGAAAATAACTTTGCTCTTTATTCGGGTCCAAACCTTTCAATAAAAAATATTCGCCGCCGACTTCTCCGACCCGGGCATAGTGACCGGTCGCAATATATTCGGCGCCCAAATCTTCTATCGCATAATTCAGAAACGCTTTGAATTTGACATGCTTGTTACACAAAATATCGGGATTGGGCGTGCGTCCGGCTTTGAATTCCGATAAAAAAACTTCAAACACTTCATTCCAGTATTCGGCGGCAAAATTGACGGTTTTCAATTCAATTCCAAGCCGGTCGCACACTTGTTGGGCATCGGCCAGATCCTGCATGGCGTTGCAGTATTCGGTGCCATCATCCTCTTCCCAGTTTTTCATGAACAGCCCGGTGACATAATGCCCTTGTTCCAGCAGTTTCAGGGCGGTAACGGAAGAATCGACACCACCGGAAAGGCCGACGATAATATTTTTACTCATGGCTTGAATCAATGAATGCTTGTAATAAAGATAAAGGGTGGCGTACGCCCCCAAGGTATTCATCGATACTGATCAGCACCAAGGGACTGCGCAATTGCCGCTGTTTTGCCGCCACCTCTTCCCGCGTCAACCAGTGTGTGGCGACAATGCCGTCGTCCAGGGTTTGCGTGGGATCGTGCGAATGACAGCGACCGGTGAAACAAATTCTAAGAAAACTTGGAAAAGCGGGATTTTTTCGCCACAATTGAACTGAAACGACATGCTCGGGTTCAAACTGCCAAGCGGTTTCTTCGGCGACTTCGCGTTGTACCGCATCGATCAGGTTTTCACCTTGCTCCAGGTGGCCGGCAGGCTGATTGAAGGCGAGGCCGTTGGTGGTTTCTTCCTCGACGAGTAAAAAGCGATGATTGTTTTCTATGATCGCGGCAACGGTGACATGGGGTTTCCAAACCATCGGCAAAATCCGGCAATTAAAATGGATATTTTACTTGATTTAATAAAGTTCTGTAGGCGAAGATTGAAATTCACGAACATAACAGCTATGTTAAACTCTATTCTCCTTATTATCCTTAGCGAGAACTGTTTGAACTATGCCTGATTTAGATCCGTTCAAAGACCCTGATGGCGATCTGGCGGTTGAGCAAGCCAAACCGCAGACAAAAAGACCGCCGCTATACAAGGTCATACTGTTAAACGACGATTTTACGCCGATGGATTTTGTGGTTGAAATTTTAAAGATATTTTTTGCCATGACGGAAGAAAAAGCGACTCATGTTATGTTACAGGTTCATACCCAGGGTATTGGCGTTTGCGGAACGTATTCAAAAGATGTTGCCGAAACCAAGGTCCATGAGGTTAATGATTATTCTCGGGCCCATCATCATCCCTTGATGTGCTCGATGGAAAAAGCGTAGATTTGGAGGCTATATGTTAAGTAAAGAACTAGAGATTACTTTAAATCTCGCTTTTAAAAATGCTCATGAAAAACGCCATGAGTTCATCACCGTCGAGCATCTTTTGCTCGCCTTGCTGGATAACACCAGCGCGGAAGCGGTTTTGAAGGCTTGCGCCTGTAATTTTAAAAAACTGCGTGATGAACTGACCCAGTTTATCGATGAAACCATGTCCCTGATACCCCAGGGTATTGCGCGCGAAACACAGCCTACCCTGGGTTTTCAGCGGGTATTGCAACGCGCGGTTTTTCATGTGCAGGCGACTGACAAAAAAGAAGTATCAGGCGCCAACCTGTTCGTCGCGCTGTTCAGCGAACAGGACTCCCATGCCGTTTATTTGCTTAACAAACAAAACATCACCCGCCTTGATGTGGTCAACTATCTGGCTCACGGCATATCGAAACTCGATACTGAACGTAGCCGTGAACCCGAGCCGGATGCGGAAATGGACGGCCCCCTGTCCGAAAGCACAGAAAGCCCATTGCAAAAATTCGCCACCAATCTCAACGAAGAAGCCCGGCTGGGTAAAATCGACCCATTGATCGGACGCGATCTGGAAGTTGAACGCACCATTCAGGTATTGTGCCGCCGACGTAAAAACAACCCGCTTCTGGTCGGGGACGCAGGCGTAGGCAAAACCGCTATTGCCGAAGGCCTTGCCAAAAGAATCGTGGAAGAACAAGTCCCTCAAGTGCTTGAAGGTTGCATTATCTATGCTCTGGATCTGGGCGCTTTGGTGGCGGGCACCAAATACCGGGGCGACTTTGAAAAACGCCTGAAAATGTTGCTCAACCAGCTCAAAAAACAACCGGAAGCCATCCTGTTTATCGATGAAATTCATACCATCATCGGCGCCGGTTCCGCCTCCGGCGGGGTCATGGACGCCTCCAATCTGATCAAACCGGCGCTGGCCTCGGGACAATTGCGCTGTATCGGCTCCACCACTTACCAGGAATACCGGGGCGTGTTCGAAAAAGATCACGCTCTGGCGCGGCGTTTTCAGAAAATCGACATCATCGAACCCTCTATCGAAGACACTATTTTAATTCTGAAAGGCTTGAAATCCCGCTTTGAAGAACATCATGATGTCAAATATTCGGCCGAAGCCCTGCGCACGGCCGCCGAACTGTCGGAGCGTTATATTACCGACCGCTTCCTGCCCGACAAAGCCATCGATGTAATCGACGAGGCGGGAGCCCGGCAACGCATGCTGCCTCATACGCAACGCAAAACCCTTATCGATATTCCGGAAATCGAAGAAATCGTCTCTAAAATAGCCCGGGTACCGGCCAAATCGATATCATCGAGCGATGTGCAAAAACTGGAAAATCTGGAAAAAAATCTCAAAATGCTGGTGTTCGGTCAAGACGAAGCCATTTCAGCCCTGGCCTCGGCCATTAAACTGGCCCGGGCGGGATTGCGCGACGCGCAAAAAACGATTGGCGCTTTTCTGCTGGCAGGCCCGACCGGTGTCGGCAAAACCGAAGTAACCCGGCAACTTGCCAAAGTTCTAGGGGTCGAACTGATTCGCTTCGACATGTCCGAATACATGGAGCGGCATACGGTATCACGTTTGATCGGCGCACCGCCCGGCTATGTCGGCTTCGATCAGGGCGGTCTGCTGACCGAGCAAGTCACCAAAAACCCTCATGCTGTATTGTTGCTGGACGAACTGGAGAAAGCGCATCCCGATGTTTTCAATCTGCTGCTGCAGGTTATGGATCACGGCACTTTGACCGACAACAACGGCCGCAAAGCCGATTTTCGCAATATCATTCTGGTCATGACCACCAATGCCGGCGCCGAAGAAGGGAGCCGCGCGTCCATCGGCTTTACGCAGCAGGATCACGCATCCGACAGCCTGAAAGTCATCGAAAAAGGTTTCTCGCCCGAATTCCGCAACCGTCTGGATGCCATTGTCCAGTTTAAACCGTTGGATATTGCCGTGGTCGGCCATGTCGTCGATAAATTTATTTTTGAATTGGAAGCCTTACTGGCCGACAGAAATGTCACTCTGGTGCTGGAACCTTCCGCCAGATTATGGCTGGCGGAGCATGGTTGCGATCCCAAAATGGGAGCCCGGCCCATGGCGCGCTTGATTCAGGAAAAAATCAAAAAACCGCTGGCGAATGATTTACTGTTCGGCAAACTGGTTCACGGCGGTCAAGTGCGCATCAATGTAGAAAACGACGAACTGACTTTTACCATAGCAAGCAAGGAATTGGTTGTTACCGAAAAAAGCTGAAAGGGAAACGGGCTAAATCCCCTAGCACTAAGGGATTTTAGCGCATGCGGAAGGTAATACGCCCTTTACTTAAATCATAGGGCGTCATTTCAACTTTGACTTTATCCCCGGTCAGGATACGAATGTAATGCTTGCGCATTTTGCCTGATATATGAGCGGTCACAACGTGCCCATTCTCAAGTTCCACCCTGAACATGGTATTAGGTAAAGTTTCGACAACCTTGCCATCCATTTCAATCTGATCTTCTTTTGCCATCTATTAATGATCTCAATGCTTAAAAACTCATGATATTAACATAGGCTCAATTTTAATAACAAAAAATATGTCACACCACGGCAATTCTCATCCTGATTAACAATAAACGTAAAAATTAACCGTTCCCGGTTACACTTTTGACTCTGTATTTTTACCATTGACCAAGATAGCTATGGAACCCACTATTTTATATGCATTGGATTTTGACGGCGTAATCTGCGACAGCGCGGTCGAAACCGGAATGACCGGCTGGAAAGCGGCTGCGCAATTATGGCACGATATGCCAAAAGCCATACCGTCAACAATTTTAATCGACCGTTTTCGTCAGGTACGGCCTATTATCGAAACCGGCTATGAAGCCATTCTGGCCATGCGCCTGCTGCATCAGGACATGAGTGTTGAAACTATTTTAAATGACTTTTTCACTCAAAAACAGGCTTTGCTCGATCAAACCGATACCACCGAGGATGACTTGAAAAAACGCTTCGGTGCGGTCAGAGATGCCTGGATCGAGGATTCGCTCGATGACTGGATTGCCATGAACCCGCTGTTCCCAAACGTTGCCGAAAAGCTCAAAACCCTAACTGAACAGGATTTGTGCTATATCGTCACCACCAAACAGGAGCGCTTTGTTGCCTCTATTTTAAAAGCCAATGGCATTACGCTGTCCGCCGATAAAATTTTCGGCCTGGACCGTAATAAAAGCAAGGAAACGGTTTTAACCGGGTTAATGGCGCAATATCCGCAGCGGACTTTTTATTTTGTCGAAGACCGTTTGCCAACGCTGCTGAAAGTCTTGGCTAACGATAGGCTTGCCAATGTGAACTTATTGTTCGCATCCTGGGGTTATAATACCGCTGACGACAAACAACAAGCGCTCCGCCACCCCATAAAGATTATCAGTCTTAAAGACTTTATACTCATCGTAGATCAAAATTCGGCCCATCACCTAGCGTTAGGTGAGGGGCCGAAACTTGAAGTGAGAAAGGTATATAAACTTTAAATCCATCTGAGAAAACACCATGTTTGAAATTGCAGAACTGGGACAAACCCTTAAAAAATCCGCTTACCTAAAGCAAATCCCGGATTTGAGAACGCAATTACTGCTGACTCAACAGCAACTTAAAACCTGTGATTTTCCGGTCATTATTCTCATTTCCGGTGTCGATGGCGGCGGCAAGGGTGAGATCATCAACTTACTCAACGAATGGCTGGATGCACGTTATTTACAAACGACAGCCTTCGACGAACCGAGTGACGAGGAGCGGGAGCGCCCCAAATTTTGGCGCTTCTGGCGCACCCTGCCGCCCAAAGGCAGCATCGGCATCTATGTGGGTTCCTGGTACAGCGAACCTTTGTCGCTGCGTGTTTACGACAAAATCGATGACAACCGCTTACAAGTCGAGTTGAACCATATCAATGAAACGGAACGTCTGTTGATAGACGATGGCGCCTTGATTATAAAATGCTGGTTGCATTTAAAAAAAGAAACACAAAAAGACCGAATCAAGACACTGGCAAAAAATCCCGATACCGACTGGCAAGTCACCGAACGCGACAAAAAACATCTGAAAATGTATGACGATTTTATCCGCGTCGCCGAGCAGGCGCTGACCGAAACCAGTACCGGTATCGCGCCCTGGCTGATCGTCGATGGTTCTGATAGACGTTACAGCAGCTTTACTGTAGGCCAGCATATTCTGCACAGAATCCAGCACCATATCGACGCCCGCGCCGCACAAAGTGCGCAGGAGACTCAAAACAACGGAACTTTACCGATCAACAACCTGCAAAAAAGTCTGCTCGATGCGCTGGACTTGTCACTGAAAACAGACAAAAAAACCTACAACGAGAAACTGGCGCATTATCAGGGCAAACTCAGCAGACTGACCCGGTACGCCAGGCAACAAAAACGCTCCAGCATACTGGTTTTCGAAGGTATGGACGCCGCCGGCAAAGGCGGCGCCATCAGACGCCTGATTCATGCGATGGACGCCCGCAATTGCCGGGTTATCCCGACTGCCGCCCCAAGCGATGAAGAACGCGCCCAACATTATCTGTGGCGTTTCTGGCGCCATATTCCCCGCGCCGGCAAAGTCACTCTTTACGACCGAAGCTGGTACGGCCGGGTTCTGGTCGAACGCGTCGAAGATTTTGCCAGCCATGAAGAATGGATGCGCGCCTATGCTGAAATTGTCAACTTTGAACAAGCACTCACCGATCATGGCATCATTTTATTGAAATTCTGGCTGCATATCGATAAGGACGAACAACTGCGGCGCTTCAAGGAACGCGAACAAATCAGCTACAAGCAGTTCAAAATAACCGAAGAGGATTATCGTAACCGCGAAAAATGGGACGACTACAAACATGCCGTCAATGAAATGATCACCCGCACCAGCACCCTCGAAGCGCCCTGGCTGCTGGTGGAAGGCAACGACAAAAAATATGCCCGCATCAAGATACTGAAAGCTTTTTGCGAACGGCTGGAATCGGCTCTGGACAGTCAGAACTGACAGCATCAGGCGTCAGCAACGCAGCCTGAATCCGGGCATGAGCTTCACGGCACAAATGCGCCCTGCCCTTATCGGCGCAATCGAGTACAGACAGCATTCGCACGCGCACATGAACTGTTTTTAGCGTCAAGATTCTCAATAAATGCGGCACAAACGCATCGTCATTGATAAAGGGCGCCAAAGTCTTCGCTTCACCGTCATAACTCAGGCAAACGGGTTGTATTGGCGATGCGGTCAGTAATGCCGGCTGCAATAATGAAGAATGAAACGGCAGCACGTCTGAACCCGCCGTGGTGGTGCCTTCCGGAAAAACGAAGACTTTGCAGTTCTGTTTGAGGCGCCAGCTCATTTGTTCCGAGGTGGCATGAATTGCCGACTTATCTCCACGCACCACAAAAACGGCTCCGACCCGCCGGGAAATGAAACCGACCACCGGCCATTTCAAAATATCGTTTTTAGCGACAAAATAACCCGGCATCAGTTGACCCAGTGCAATAATATCCAACCAGGAAATATGGTTACTGATAATCATCGCGGCGCCTTCAACCGCTTGCCCTTCAACCGTTGCCTGAACATTCAGGATACGGCCAAAAGCTTTAATCCATAACAATTTGATCCGATTACAACGATTGCGCGCAGACGCCGGTTGACAAGTCTTGTCGAGCACGGGAAACACCATCGCAACCAGTATTAATCCGGCTGCAAACAAGGCGATAATCAAACTGAATTTAAACCCGACCTTAAGCATGGACATCCTTGCCTAGTGTTTGCGGCTTAAAGTAATGTTTGGTATAGCGTTCCTCCAGTTGCGATAAAGACAACAGAATAAACAAATCCATTACATTGAAATCCTCATCCCAATAGGGCTGACCGCAAATCTGCACTCCAAAACGCAGATACGCTTTCAGCAACGGCGGAATACCCGACTCGTCGCGCTCGCATCGCAGATGCATTGGAACTTCTTTGGTCGGCGCAACTTTCAGGGACTCGGCGCCCCGATTTTTAGGCTCGATACTGCGGCCTATCGCGTCGACCGCAAACCCGCTCGGTCCCGGTGAAATACTGGCGCACCCGATCAAAAAATCATAGCGGCCCGCCTGGGCATATTTGACCAGCCCCGACCATAAAGTGGTCAATACCGCGCTGCCACGGGATTTGGGATCGACACAAGTGCGGCCTATTTCCAGAAAACGCCCCGGCATCGCCAGAACGCGGTCTAAATTGAACTCGCTCTGCGAATAAAACCGGCCCAGGCGCTGAGCCTGCTTCTGGTTGAGCAGGCGCGTATAGCCGACGATACTGTCATCGACAGTATCGACCACAATCAGGTGATCACAATAATCATCGATTTCATCATAATCCAGGCCTTCTGCTTCGGTTTTGAGGTGGGCGCCCATTTCCTGGGCAAAAACTTTGAAACGAAGGCGTTGCGCCGCTTTGATCTGAATTTGATCATAAGTGACATAACAATCGAGACGGCGTTTGGCATTAACAGCTATTTGCGTATCTAATGGTTTCATTGTGCAAAATTTAATATTGTATGAAAACCATACGATAAAAAAATAATGTGTCAATTTCGCGTCGATTTAATGAAAAATAAATGACAAACCATTTTGGCGCTATACGTGCATATTCTGGCTCAACCTGAACACCTATTCTGATCCAATCTGAACACCTATTCTGATTTAACTTGAACACTGATTCTGGTTTCAAGCTGAACAC
>PGZD01000046.1 GCA_002843155.1 Gammaproteobacteria bacterium HGW-Gammaproteobacteria-3 | reverse complement strand
AGAGCCATTGATTTTAAACATCTTTTTTTGCGAAATATCACCAAAAAACTGAATATCAATGACTTAGAGGGGTTTTGGTGACGAAGTTAGGTTAGGTAATTATTGCATTGTCAAATTTATAGGTATGCTCGTATAGTTTTGTGTTATATCTACCTCATTGTTTTTCCTCTTTAAGTTTATGCTCTATTACAGTCATCCTGATTTTCTGGCGCACGATACCGGCCCCGGCCATCCTGAATGCGCGGACAGGCTACGGGTGATCGACAAAGCCTTGGCCGCGCCGGAATTTGATGCTCTGGAGCGGATTTCAGCGCCACTGGCCGATGATTTACGCGGCAAAATCGCTCTGGTGCATACGCCCGCCCTGATCACTTCGGTGCTTGATAATATACCTGGACACGGACGCCATTTTCTCGACCCCGATACCGTCGTCAGTCCGGCTTCAGGGCAAGCTGTGTCGCGCGCGGTCGGTGCCGTTTGCGATGCCGTCGATAAAGTTTGCATTCAACAGGCAAAGCGGGCTTTCTGTGCGCTCAGGCCGCCGGGACATCATGCCGAACCCGGCCGCGCCATGGGTTTTTGCCTGTTCAATAATATCGCTATTGCTTGCGAATATGCCAGAACGCACTATCAATTGACCCGAATTGCCATTGTCGATTTCGATGTGCATCACGGTAACGGCACACAGGCTATATTTCACCGGCAAGCCAAGGTGCTTTACGCTTCATCCCATGAAATGCCGCTTTATCCCGGAACCGGCCAACCTGCCGAAACCGGCGTCGGCAATATCATCAATGTGCCGCTTGGGGCTGGGGAGACCGGCGTTGGATTCAGGGAAAAATACAGCCGCATCATTTTGCCCGCGCTAAGAATATTCAAACCCCAGTTGCTGTTGATTTCGGCGGGTTTTGACGCCCATCAAGATGATCCGCTGGCATCCATTCAGTTGGTTGCAGACGATTATTATTGGTTGACCCGGAAACTGGTGGCCATTGCCGATGAATACAGCCGGGGATGCATCATTTCAGTCCTGGAAGGCGGTTACAATCTCAAGGCTCTGGCCGCCAGCACGGCGGCGCATGTAAGGGCATTGATGGATTGAAGTTCGACTCTTGCAGCTAAAATCAGTCGCAAAATACCGGGCACTCGCTCTATAATAATTGTAAATCTTAAAATCGTGCCGACACAGGGAAGACGGTACATGCCTGATTTTCCAACCGCTCATAACCGGATAAACCATGACTGAAAAATATATTTACTCATTCCAGCAAGGCGATGGCAAGAACAAGGCGCTGCTAGGCGGCAAAGGCGCGAACTTGTGCGAAATGACCCGGATTGGACTCAATGTGCCGCCCGGTTTTGTCATCACCACGCGTGCGTGCGTGGACTATCTCGAAAATGGACAATTACCCGAAGGTTTGCTGAGCGAAGTAAAAACGCATATTGCCGAAGTCGAAGCGCTGACCGACAAGCGGTTTGGCGACAGCGACAATCCTTTGCTGGTGTCGGTACGTTCGGGCGCGGCCCTGTCGATGCCGGGCATGATGGACACTATCTTGAACCTCGGACTCAACAAGAAAACTCTGACCGGTCTGATCGAGCAAACCGGCGATGCCCGTTTTGCCTATGATGCTTACCGGAGATTCATCCAGTTATTCGGCAAGGTCGCTTTGAGCATCGATGATGAAAAGTTCGATCAGCATTTTGCCGCTGTCAAAAAACAAGCCGGTATCAAAGCCGATGTCGGTCTTGACGCTGAACACCTGCGCCAAATCAGCGAATTGTTTCTTCAGGTCGTGCAGGAAGAAACCGGCAACCCTTTTCCCCAGGATGTCTATGAACAACTGGAGTTGTCGATCAAGGCCGTGTTCAATTCCTGGATGGGCAAACGCGCGGTCGATTACCGGCGTGAATTTCACATCACGCCTAAAATGGCCAATGGTACGGCCGTCAACGTCGTCACCATGGTGTTCGGCAACATGGGTAACGACTGCGCCACCGGCGTCGGTTTTACCCGCAATCCCGGCACCGGCGTCAACGAAATGTACGGTGAATACCTAGTCAATGCCCAAGGCGAAGATGTCGTCGCGGGCATACGCACACCCAAGCCGGTGCACGAATTATCCCATGAAATGCCCGATATTTACCGGCAACTGGTGGACTTGCGCAACAAGCTGGAAAATCATTACCAGGAAGTCCAGGATTACGAATACACCATCGAGCGCGGTATTCTCTATTGTCTGCAAACGCGCAACGGCAAAATGAACGCCGCCGCCATGGTCAGGACTTCGGTGGATATGGTGGCCGAAGGGCTGATCAGCAAAGAACGGGCCTTGTTGCGTATCAATCCGGAACTGCTCGAACAACTGCTGCATCCGCAACTGGCGCCGGATAACAAAATCAGAGCCATTGCTCAGGGCTTGTCGGCCTCTCCGGGAGCCGCCAGCGGCAAGTGCGTGTTTGATGCCGACACCGCCGAAGTCATGGGGCAGGCGGGTGAAGCCGTTATCTTGCTCAGAGAAGAAACAAAACCCGAAGATATTCACGGTTTTTTTGCCGCCCAGGGCATTTTGACCAGTCGCGGCGGCAAAACGTCCCATGCCGCCGTGGTGGCGCGCGGCATGGGTAAAGCCTGCGTCGCCGGGGCCGAAGATATTAAAATCGATGTCCGCGCGCGCCGCGCCGTGATCGGTGATCTGCATATCCGCGAAGGCGATATGATCACCATCGACGGCGGCACCGGGCTGATTTATTTAGGTTCGGTTCCGACCGTCGAACCTTCGTTTTCCCATGAATTGCAAACCCTGCTCGGCTGGGCCGACGAGTTTGCCGAGCTGGCAGTTCACGCCAATGTCGATACTCCCGAACGGGCGCGCCTTGCCGCCAGTTATGGCGCTACCGGCATCGGCTTGTGCCGTACCGAGCGCATGTTCAATGCCTCCGACCGTCTGCCTTTGGTCATTGACATGATTCTCGCCGACAGTAAAGAAGCGCGCGAACAAGCCCTGGCCAAATTATTTCCCATCCAGCGGGACGATTTCAAACAATTATTCGAAGCCATGTCGCCTTGTCCTGTCACCGTCCGTCTGCTGGACCCGCCCATGCACGAATTTCTGCCCGGCGAGCAGCAACTCGAAGAGGAAATCAAGGCGCTCAATCACTACAAAACCATTATTCAGGGTCAGCAGGTCACGCTCGATACATTGGGTATGCATGATGCGCTTTTGCCTTCGCCCTTCAATCAATTGAACGAAGAAGTCATCAACAAAGCCATCGCCAAAAAAGAATTGATGCTGAAAAAAGTCAAGGAGCTGTATGAAGTCAACCCCATGCTAGGACACCGGGGTGTGCGTTTGGGCATGTCCTATCCCGAAATTTACCGGATGCAAATCCGCTCCATTCTCGAAGCTGCAGCGCTGTGCGCCAAACAGCGCAAACCTATAGCGCCTGAAATCATGGTGCCGCAGGTCATCACCGTCCAGGAGCTGAAAAAAGTCAAAAATTATGTTACGGAAATTCAGCAGGAAGTCGAACAGCAATACGGCATCAGCCTTCATTTCAAATTCGGCACTATGATCGAGACCGTAAGGGCCTGTACCCGTGCCGGTAGCCTCGCGGAAGTGGCCGAATTCTTTTCTTTCGGCACCAACGATTTGACCCAGGCCACTTTTTCCTTTTCCCGGGAAGACGCGGAAAATAAATTCCTGCCGCTTTATAACGAATCCGGCTTGCTCGAAGACAATCCGTTTGAAGTACTCGATGCCCGGGGGGTGGGTCAGTTAATGCAAATGACGGCCGAATCCGGCCGTAAAACCCGCCCCGACATCAAAATAGGCATTTGCGGTGAACAAGGCGGTCACCCGCAATCCATCCGCTTTTGCCATCATATCAAACTCGATTATGTTTCCTGTTCTGCGCCGCGCATCCCCATCGCCCGCTTGGCCGCAGCCCAGGCCAAGCTGCTGGAGAACGAATACAGTCTTGATAATTGAGCCGTGCAGGTTGGGTTGTGCGGCTTTGCCGCAACCCAACCTGCGTTTTTCAACAAATTACCCGTCACGCTCTTCATCGTGCGAATCTTTTTCCGGCAGTGTTTTGTCCGGCTGGTTTTCTTTTGCGCTGGTTCTGATCACCACGCCCAGTCCTATCGCCACCGCCAATACCAACCCCAGTTCCAGCATCATTCTCATCATGGCCTTATCTCCGGTTGTTAAACTGACCCGAGCTTGAACTTTGCCCAAGCGGCTTTAGAATACTCGGCTGTTTTACCAAAGCCTATCCGGCTTGAGGTGATTGTCAAGTTGCGGCGGCATCGGCGAGAGTCCTTAAGGAATGTGCAGAAAAAAACTTGAGCAGGTTTTATTTGTTCCGAAGGCGGCTTTAGCCCGCACGCATGTGCGGTAGCCCGTGGTTTAAAACCACCGACTTTCGGTCGTCTTCACTTTAGTCGGCGCTTTAGCCCGCCGAAACCAAACCCACCAGCTTTAGCTGGTGGTTGTTTAGTTTTAAACCATAAAGAGCATGAAGGACATGAAGACTTCAATCCTTCATACCTTTCATGTTCTTCATGGTAATTGCGTAAATTAATTTATGCCTGTCCCTAAGTGAAATCATGCCGGGAAAGCTGCTCGATAAACCAATGCAGGACTTTGCCTTTATTGGTTGTTTTCCAGGCCATGTGGAGACTGTCACCGGGTATCGCGTCCGCTACCTGCAACACGATAAGCCGGCCTTGCCCGAGCTTGTCCTGAATCCGGTGCGCGGGTAAAAACCCTACGCCTAAACCCGCACACAGGGCGGTTATTTTTTCCGTCATCGACGGCACGCTCAAGACCGGACGATTGCTCAATACTCTATGGCTTTGCGGCGCCTGATTTCGGGATGAATCCCTGACTACGATAAAACGGTGCCGCTCGATCAGTTGCCGGGATAGCGGTTGCGGCGCTTGAGTCAACTCATGACCCGGCGCAACGGTAAAAACCCATTCAATCTGCCGGATTTGTTGATATTTAACGCCCTGGCCCGGCGAGAGCGGTGCGCTGGCTCCTATGACCAGATCGGCGCGGTTACTGCTTATCGCTTCTTGCGCCCCGCCTAAGACTTCTTCATAAAGATTGATTTCAATATTCGGCAGCAGTTCGTAAAAACGGGCTATTAACGGGTAGATGAAATCAAAACTTAAAATGGAATCGATCGCGATATTGAAAACGGGTTCCCAGCCGTTATGGGTTTTTTTGGCGGCTATGGTCAAGCGTTCGGTCGCTTCGAGAATTTCCCGGCCTTGTTCAAGCAATACTCTTCCGGCCTCGGTCAACAGGGCTTTGCGGCCTTCCTTGCGAAACAAGATCACATCCAGATCCTGTTCCAGTTTCTGTACGCTGTAAGAGATGGCCGAAGGCACCCGGAACAATTCATTGGCCGCCCCGGCAAAACTGCCTTTCCGGTCAATCGCATCAAGCACTTCCAGCGCATCGAGGGTGATAGGGTATTTCATGGTTTGTGCCTGTATTATTGTTCAAATTTTTTGAACTGATTGGCCAAAATCTATCGCTTTTTATATTTTCAGGCAACCTTATAATGAACTCGAAGTTTCAGATTATTAAATATAAATGAGGTTTTTATGAAAAATTTAATCACTAATACACTGGTCTCAAAAGCTGGTTTGGAAGCACTCATACTACGCCTGCCTATCGGTTTGATTTTGGCGGCGCATGGCAGTCAGAAACTATTCGCCTGGTTTGGCGGTTACGGGTTGGACGGAACCGGACAATGGATGGCGTCGGTGGGATTGCAGCCCGGCTTTCTGATGGCCTTATTGGCAGGCGGCGCGGAGTTTTTTGGCGGTGTCGCGTTAATGCTGGGTGTAATGACTCGACTTGCGGCAATGGTGACTGCCATGACGATGCTGGTAGCGCTGTTTTGGGTGCATTGGGGCAAGGGTTTTTTTCTGACTACGCACGGTATCGAATATGCCCTGGCTTTATTATCGGCCACGACGGCACTGATATTCATCGGTGGCGGGAAATGTTCGCTGGATGCACTGATTGGGTCAAAAGTACGGGAGATTGAAGATGAATAAACGGATACGGCAACTTGCAACAGTAATAGTCGGACAAAACACCACCGATGGCGTGGGCGTTAAACTGAAACGACTGGTCAGTCCACAGCAAAAAAACGCTTTCGATCCTTTTATCTTGTTGGATGAATTTAAATCGGATGAGGCGGCGGACTATATCGGCGGCTTTCCCGAGCACCCGCATCGCGGCTTTGAAACCGTGACCTATATGCTGGCAGGCGCGATGCTGCACCGCGATCACCTGGGTAATGAGGGGCATCTGAGAGCCGGTGACGTGCAATGGATGACCGCTGCGCACGGCATTATTCATTCAGAGATGCCGGAACAGGAAAACGGTTTGCTGCATGGTTTTCAGCTATGGCTCAACCTGCCCGCCGAGGAAAAAATGAAAGCACCGCATTATCGGGATTTTGCTGCCGCGCAAATCCCTCGTGCCGAATTGCCGGATGGTGGTTATATCAAGGTCATCGCCGGTGACTATGTCGGCAGCACCCAAACAATATCCGGCCCGGTGACGGGGGTAACGACGCGGCCTTTGTATTTCGATGTATCATTAGCCCCGGAACAAAACCTGAATATCCCGGTGGACGAGCAGCAGACCGTTTTGGTTTATGTTTACCGGGGTGAACTGCTTATTGGTGCATCGGATCGATTTTTAAAGGCCGGGCAACTCGGGCAGTTAACCGGCGGTGATGACATACAGCTTGCAACAAAAGCGGAGCCTGCGCAATTTCTGGTGCTGGCCGCGCTGCCGTTGAAACAGCCGGTGGTGCAATCAGGGCCGTTTGTTATGAACAGCCACGAAGAAATTGAACAAGCCTATCGTGATTACCGTGATGGTGTGCTGACGATTATGGATGCGTGAAGGCTACTGCATCAAAAAAGGTCTTTTCGCCTGTCACGGTAATTTACTGGAGAAGCTTGAAGGCAAAGCCCACAAATGCGCAGCAATCAGCGCGCGCCACGGCGAAAAGGGCGCCAGCCATTGCTGTGCGTGATCTTCCGTGACTTTGTCGGCAATGCCCAATAATGTTTGCAGGCCACGCCTGACGCCTGCATCGCCATGCAGCGACCCATCCAGCCATCCAAAACCACGCAACAAGGCATAATTGACTGTCCACGGGCCGATGCCGCGAAGGTTCAAGAGCTGTGTACGAAGGGCTTCGACGGGCAGGGCAGGGCTGAGCCATTGCATTAATGGCAGCTCATTGCCTGTGACCCGTTGGCTTAAAGTTAGCAGTGTCTGGGCCTTGGTTCGGGAAAAACCGGCCTGACGTAAAACCGGAAGGTTCAAACGGGCGATTTGCCCGGCATCGGGGTAACAATATAATCCGTCCGAATGTTTGACGCCTGCGGCCTGGATCAATTTTCGGCGCATCGATACTGCCGCCGCGACGCTGATTTGCTGGCCGGTAATCGCCCAAGTCAGCGCTTCAAAAGGTGTCGCGGCCAAAGGCACACGAAGTCCCGGCTGCGTGGCGATCAATATACCGAGTTGCGGATGGTTTTGGTAAATTCGCTCAAAATCCTCGATGTTTTGCGTCAAACCCAGCATCCGCCGCACCATGGCGGCCAAATCCGGAATATCGGCTGTTTGCGCCCTGCCATCGAGAGCTAATACCACGTCAACACGGTTTTCAGAAAACCTGAGTTGCAAACACGCCGGAGTATCTTTCCAGACCAGACCTTTTTGCAGACTTCGGCTTTCGGTGCACTCGGCAATGGCCAAGGCGTCGCGGCTGTTGAAGGCAAAAATGTCGTGCTCGCGAAAAGCAGCGGGTAATGCCAGCGAGCAGTTTAAAGTGCCGTGTGCCATTGTTTTCGTTCGAGTCAGGCGGTTGCCTGTCAGCTCAAGAGTTCCGGTTTGGCCGCATGAGTTTCCGGCTGGGTGCCGGGTTTACGCCGTTTGCCGATATTTTTCTGATCCCGGAGGCGATTTTTGACTTTTTTCGGTTCGGTCTTTTGCGTCTCTTTTTTGCTTTTATGACCGACCGCCTTGCCGGAAGCCTTGAGTTTTTTTGGGCCTTTGAAGTTGCCTTCAAGTTCCTTGATAAGACGGCGCTGCAAACGTTGCTTCAAGTAGCGTTCGATACCGGCCAGTTGGTTCCATTCGGTGGCGTTGATCAACGCAATGGCCAACCCCGGTTTGTCGGCGCGACCGGTACGGCCGATACGATGCACATAATCATCGCCGTTTCTGGCCAAATCGAAGTTAATCACCAGATCGACGCCGTCAATATCGAGACCCCGGGCCGCCACATCGGTGGCCACCAGAATATTGATCACGCCGTTCCGGTACAATGCCATAACCCGGTTGCGTTGTTTTTGATCCAGGTCGCCGTGCAGGCTGTCGACGCGCAATTTTTGTCCGCGTATCGGCCCCCGCAGTTTATCGGCCTGAAGCTTGGTATTGGTGAATACCAGCGCCTTGTCGTAGTGTTCGTTGAGTAACAGCCAGTGCAGCAATTTTTGTTTATGTTCGAAATCGTCGGCAAGTAACATTTGTTGCTGAATATTGCCGTGTTCTTCCTGAGCGCCGTCCAGATAGATTTTTTCCGGGTTGTCCAAAAGTTGCCGGGCGACGCCTTTGATGATCGGATTCAGCGTGGCCGAAAACATCAGCGTTTGCCGTTGGTCGTTGCAGTGCCGCGCGATGTTCATGATGTCGGCGCCAAAACCCATGTCCAGCATGCGGTCGGCTTCATCCAGAATGAGCATGTCCAGCGCATTGAATTGCGGTAAACCGGCTTCGATATGCTCCAGCAGCCGCCCGGGTGTCGCTATCATGATTTCGACGTTGTTATCAAACAAAGCCGCTTGTTTTTTAAAATCATCGCCGCCGGTGATAAGGCCTGATCTTATCGGCGTGAATTCGGCAAGGTGACGGCATTGTTTGTGGATTTGGCGTGCCAGTTCACGAGTGGGCGCCAGAATCAGGATGCGTGTGCCGGATTTTGCCGGTTCGGTTTGTAACAAGGTTTGCAGGGCCGGTAGCAGAAACGCAGCCGTTTTGCCGCTGCCGGTTCTGGCGCAAACCCACAGGTCTTTATGGGCGAGTGCGTGGACAAGCGTTTGTGCCTGTACCGGCGTAGTGCGTTCAAAACCCATTTTATCCGTCGCTTCGAGCAGGCGCGGATCGAGTGTAAAGTGATTGAAAGGAATGTTGTCTTGTTGCGGTTGATTAGTCATGAAAACCTGAATGGCTGGTGAGCAGTGCCGGTTTTGGTCGGCTTGGATTGAGTCAAGGCAAATGCGGGAAATCACCGCTGTCATGGCTTTGAATGTTACGCTCAGGGTAGGGACGCTGCAACCTTAATTGAGAGGATGAATCATTGCCTGTTAAAGTTTGTTTGATAAGTTATAGAATAGGTTTTGACCGATACGGAAAAAACATTCTTTGAAAGAACGTGTTCCTGCGTTCATCCTGTCTGCCGGAAAGCGCAACGCGCTGATATAGCTTACGCGATGGGTTTTGTTCAGTTGAGTTGAATAATAAAAAATAAGTAATTATTCAGCCTATCGTCCTGATTGAGCGATGTGTTTATTCTGTAGGGCGGATAAGCGTTCAGCGCATCCGCCAAAGCCGCCCAGCATGGCTACTGCCTAAAGGTGGATGCGCTTACGCTTATCCACCCTGCACTGTTGGCTTTTAAAAAGCTCACGCTGGACGGCCTGGCTAATGGGCTGAATAGTTACAAAAACAACAGATAATTTTAGGAGTAGTGATGTGGGAGCGCTAGTTAATTTTATTATGCAAGGCCCTTTTCAGGCATTGGCGGTTGCCGGGGTATTGGGCGTTTTATCTCAAATTTTGTTGCCGTTGGCGCTGTTGAGCAATGGCGTCATTGCTCTGTGTATTTTAACCTGGCCCACGAGACAATGGCTGGTCGTATTGATTGGTACGCTGGTGCTGGTCATTGGCAGCAGTTATTTTGTGGCGGCAAGGCCGGGTATCGATTTTCCACTGACTTTGCTTTTGATGGCGCCTATGTGGTTGTCTGCAAAAGCGTTGGCTATGACCGAATCGCAAAGCCTGTCGGTCTTGATTGCGGTGGTTTGTGCTCTGATTCTGGCCTTGACGATACAACTGGTCACGGGTGATGCAATACAGTGGTGGGCCGGTTGGCTGAAAATCGCGGTGAGCGGCGTAAAAAACGTCAGTTTTGAGGGGTTTAGCCTTGAACTGATGAACGGATTGATGGCGATGATGTTTGCTGTTGCCGCTGTGTTGACGGTTTTTATCGGCCGCTGGTTACAAGCTGTCGCTTATAATCCGGGCGGGTTTGCGAGAGAATTTGCGCGTATCAGATTTTCTTTTTCAATATTGGCGGCCATGCTGGTGGTTTTACTGGTTACTGCGGTGATCAATGAACATCTATTCAAGGATTTCATCTTGATTTTTACCGTCGCTTATTTTTTTCAGGGCCTGTCGGTGCTGCATTTTACCGCCAACACCTTGAGCAAGGGGCAATCCTATTTGTGGCCGCCTTACTTGTTGTTGTTCTTTTTCCCTCAGTTTGTCATTGTCGGGCTGGCCAGTGTCGGTTTGGTCGATGTTTTTTTGAATTTTCGAAAATCCGGCAGGAGTTGACCCATGATCCCTATTAGAGATACCGCGCCTTGTTATTCGCGCCCGCTGGTTACCTGGACTTTAATGGCGCTTTGTATCGTGATATTCGTATCGATGCAAATGCTGCCGGATGAAATGCAGCGACAACTCACTTATCTTTACGGCATGGTGCCTATTCGCTATAGCAATCCGGGCTGGGCCGCCGGTTTCGGCTTGCCGCCCGATCATTATCTGTCGTTTGTGACTAGTCTTTTTTTACACGGCAACTGGTTGCATTTGATTGTCAATATGTTGTTTTTGTATATTTTTGCCGATAATGTCGAAGACCGTATGGGGCGCGTCCGGTTTTTGTTGTTTTATCTGTTGTGCGGCTTGTTGGCGACGGCTTTGCAATGGTATTTCGATCCTGGACTCGCCATTCCGGTGGTCGGCGCTTCGGGGGCGATTGCAGGCGTTTTGGGTGCTTATTTTTTTCTTTACCCTTTTGCCCGGGTGGTTTTATGGTTTCCGATTTTTTTCTTTCCTGTCGTATTCCATGTGCCCGCGATCGCTTTTTTGGGCGTTTGGGTCATTATTCAATTGCACAAGGCCATGACCGCCATGGTATTTGAAGGCGTTACGGTGGATGTGGCCTGGTGGGCGCATTTAGGAGGATTTATCGCAGGCTCTCTGTTGTACCGGTTTTTTTTACGGCGCGAGCCCGTGCGATAAAAGATGAAATCATGACTTGTTCAGGTATAATGGCGGCATTGTAAGCCCCCTTTCCGGAAATAAAGTAAATGAAAAACGTTAATGTCGCTTTAGTAAGACTTCTGCAATTTTCTGTATTTGTACTGTTTACCTTTATGGTGCTGATTTATTTCGGCGCCATGATTTTATTACCGCTGGATGCAGCGGTATTATTGATCAAACTGTTCACGGCCATTGGCTTGAACGGTTTTATTGCGGCTTTTGTCGCCGTGCCCGCAGTTGCTTATTTAGGCTTGCGCGTCTATAAAATACCCGGCCTTTGTGCAATGGTTATCGATACCGGTATCGAGCTGGTGAATACCGGAAAGTCCAAAATCGATGCTTTCAATGCCATAGCCGATTCGGTCAAAGCTTAAAATCATTTAAAACAGCCAAAAGGCGGCGCCGGTTTCGGTGCCGCCTTTTTTGTGTTTGTGAAACCCCATTACTCAAGCCGTCTCCCGAACTTCTTCAAAAAAACGTTTGAGATAGTGTCCGGTATGGGAGGCTGTGCATTGGACGATTTGTTCGGGCGTGCCTTCGGCGACCAACATGCCGCCGCCATCACCGCCTTCGGGGCCCATGTCGATCAGCCAGTCGGCGGTTTTGATTACATCCAGATTATGCTCGATCACGATAATGGTATTGCCGTGGTCGCGCAGTGTATGCAGCACTTTGAGCAACTGTTTTATATCATGAAAATGTAAGCCGGTGGTCGGTTCGTCAAGGATATACAAGGTTTTGCCGGTATCCCGTTTCGACAGCTCTTTAGCCAGTTTGACCCGTTGCGCTTCACCGCCGGATAAGGTCGTGGCGTTCTGGCCCAGCGTGATGTAGTTAAGCCCCACATCGGTCAAGGTGTGTAATTTGCGCGCTAAGACCGGTACCGCGCTGAAAAAATTGGACGCCTCCTCAACCGTCAGGGTGAGCACTTCATGGATGCTTTTGCCTTTGTAGCGAATTTCAAGGGTTTCACGGTTGTAGCGTTTACCGGCGCAGACATCGCAGTGAACATAAATATCCGGTAGAAAATGCATTTCCACTTTGATCACGCCATCGCCTTTACAGGCTTCGCAGCGTCCGCCTTTGACATTGAAACTGAAGCGGCCCGGTGTATAGCCTCGGGAGCGGGCTTCGGGCGTGGCCGCGAATAATTCCCGCACCGGCGTGAAAATGCCGGTATAGGTCGCGGGATTCGAGCGCGGCGTCCGTCCGATGGGGCTTTGGTCAATATCGATGACTTTGTCGAAATATTGCAAACCGTCAATGCCATCGCAGGGCGCGGGCAGGGCGCCGGCGCGGTTGATGACACGGGCGGCATGAAGATAGAGGGTGTCGTTGATCAGTGTCGATTTACCGGAGCCGGAGACCCCGGTGACACAGGTCAAAAGACCGACCGGCAGAGCGATATCGACATTTTTGAGATTGTTGCCACGGGCATTACGGATAACAATTTGTTGCTCGGGATTGGCTGGCGTAGTGGTACTGGGCCGGGCGATTTGTTCCTTGCCGGACAAATAGCGTCCGGTCAGAGAATCCGGATGCCCGATAATGTCTTCGGGCGTGCCTTGGGCGATAATCCGGCCGCCATGGACACCGGCGCCGGGGCCTATATCGACCACATGCTGGGCCGCGCGGATGGCGTCCTCGTCATGCTCGACCACAATCACGGTGTTGCCTAAATCCCGAAGCCGGAACAAGGTGTTCAATAACCGTGCATTATCGCGCTGATGCAGGCCGATGGAGGGTTCGTCCAGAACGTACATAACGCCGACCAGTCCCGCGCCTATTTGGCTGGCCAGTCTGATGCGCTGGGCTTCACCGCCTGACAGGGTGTCGGCGCTGCGTTCCAGGGTCAGGTAATCGAGTCCTACATTGACCAAAAATTCCAGCCTTTCCTGAATTTCCTTGATAATTCTGGCCGCCACTTCGCCGCTTTTGCCGGGCAGATCGAGTTGCGAGAAGAAAGACAGGGCGGCGCGAATGGGCAAGCGGGTGATTTCATGCAAGGGCTTTCCATCGACAAAAACATTGCGGGCAGCGATGCTGATGCGCGCGCCGCCGCAGTCGGCGCAGGTTTTTTGCGCCAGATATTTGGCCAGTTCGTCCCGGACCATTTGCGAATCGGTTTCGTGATAGCGCCGCTCCATATTGGCGATGATGCCTTCAAAACTATGGCGTTTGGTCTGCGTCACCCGGTTTCCGGTGAGGAATTTAAAATCGATCTGCTCCAAGCCGCTGCCATAGAGCAAAAGATTCCGGATGTATTCCGGCAATTCCTGATAAGGCGCTTCGGGATCGAAACCGTAATGTTCGGCCAGCGAACAAATAATCTGATAATAGTAACCGTTGCGTCTGTCCCAGCCGCGAATCGCGCCACCGGCCAGGCTGATTTGGGGATTATGGACAACCAGCAGCGGATCGAAATGCTGTTTTACGCCTAAACCTTCGCAATCGGGACAGGCGCCTTTGGGGTTGTTGAAGGAAAAAATACGCGGTTCCAGCTCGCTCAGGCTATAACCGCAATGCGGGCAGGCATAGCGCTCGGAAAACAGCAGCGTGGTGTCGTCTTCCAGCGACACGGCAATGGCGATGCCGTCAGCCATGCGCAAGGCGGTCTCGAATGACTCGGCAAGGCGCAGGCTGATATCGCTTCTGATTTTGAAACGGTCAATGATGACGTCGATGCTGTGTTTTTTCCTGGGCTCAAGTACCGGTGCTTCGTCCAAGTCATAGACGACACCGTCTATGCGGGCGCGGATAAAACCCTGGGCGCGCAAGTCCTCCAATAACTGGATGTATTCACCTTTACGGTCGTTGACGATAGGCGCCAGCAACATCCAGCGCTGGCCTTCCGGCTGCTCCATGAGCAGGTCCACCATCTGGCTGATTGTTTGCGCGGCCAGGGATACCTTGTGTTCAGGGCACAGGGGTGTACCGGCACGGGCATAGAGCAAGCGCAGATAATCGTAGATTTCGGTGATGGTGCCGACGGTCGAGCGCGGATTATGGGAAGTGGATTTTTGTTCGATGGCAATGGCGGGTGACAGCCCTTCGATATGATCGACATCGGGTTTTTCCATCATCGATAAAAATTGCCGCGCATAAGCAGACAAGGATTCAACATAGCGCCTCTGGCCTTCGGCATACAAGGTGTCGAAGGCCAGCGAAGATTTTCCTGAACCTGAAAGGCCGGTAATGACAATCAGTTGATCGCGCGGCAAGTCCAGGTCGATGTTTTTCAGGTTATGCGTTCTGGCGCCGCGAATGCTGATCGTATCCATGGGTGACATTCCGTGAGTTAAACAGCCCAATAATATACGTTCAAAATAATTTCAATACAAAACATAAAACAGTTACAGGAACAAGCCCCGGCAATTGACATGCAGCCTTCAGGTGCTTTAGAGTCTGTTTTTGTGAGCTAATTATAAATATAACTAACCGGAGCGCAGAACATGGCAAAAACGTTAATACAATTGGCACTGGATTCATTGGACTTCGAACAAACACTGAGCCTTGCCGAGCAAGCCGCCCCTTATGTCGATATTCTTGAAATCGGTACGCCGTGCATTAAACACAATGGCATCGACATAGTGAGGACGTTAAAAAGCAGATTCCCGAATAAATTGTTATTGGTGGACCTTAAAACCATGGACGCCGGTGAATATGAAGCCGCGCCCTTTTATGAAGCGGGCGCTGATATTTGCACCGTGTTGGGCGCTGCGGGGCTTGCCACTATCAAGGGCGTCATCGCCGCCGCCCGGCAGTTCAATGCCGAAGCGCAAATTGATTTGATCAATGTGCCCGATAAAGCGGCGTGCGCCAGAGCCGCTGTCGAAGCGGGTGCGCAGATTATCGGCGTGCATACCGGCATCGACGCCCAGGCGGCGGGACAAACGCCTTTCGCCGACCTGGAGGCCTTACTCGAATTGGGTCTGAACGTCAGAATATCGGTGGCGGGCGGCATCAAACCGGAAACCGTGCAACAAGTCGTCAAAGCCGGTGCCGCTATTGTCGTTGTCGGCGGCGCCATTACCGGCGCGGCTTCACCGATGCAAGCCGCGCGCTCGATACGGGCCCTAGTTGACGGCAAGGGTTCGGTGCATCATCAATTGGTGATCAACAAGATTTCGGATATTTTAGCCGCAACCGATGACAATTATGACCAAAAACTGACAAGACTGCTGGATGAAGCCGGGCGGATCTTCGTTTCGGGCGCGGGGCGTTCAGGATTGATCGGACGTTTTTTCGCCATGAGACTGATGCACAGCGGTTATAAAACCAGCATGGTCGGAGAAATTGTGACGCCCAGCATCAAGCGGGGAGACTTGTTGATCATTATTTCAGGCTCCGGCGAAACCGAACAATTGATTGCATTCACCAAGCGGGCAAAAGCAATCGGCGCCAGGATTATTTTGATTTCCGCGAAAAGCGAATCGACCATCGGCGACATAGCCGATGCGGTATTCAGAATCGGCAGCCCCGAACAATACGGCAAGGTGACCGGTATGCCGATGGGTACCGTGTTTGAGCTGTCCGCCCTGGCATTTCTGGAAGCGACCATTTCGCATGTGATTCATGAAAAAGGCATTGCCGAAGAAGAGATGCGGTCAAGGCACGCCAATCTGGAATAACAGACTTCGAGCGGCCATGGTTTAAACTTTGAGGAGATGGTTGAAATGACAGCATTTGATCCTTTTAAAGCACGGCGCGCATTGGCTACTGAAAGCGGCGCTTCGATTGCCTATTACGCGCTATCAACGCTTGAAGAAAGCGGCATTGCCGAACTTTCGCGCCTGCCGTTTTCGATCAAAATCCTGCTCGAATCGTTGCTGCGCAACTGCGACGGCTTCGCCATCACCGAAGACCATGTCAAAAGCCTTGCGCGCTGGCAAGCCCAAGGCGACCGGGCGGAAATTCCTTATAAACCGGCGCGCGTGGTCTTGCAGGATTTTACCGGCGTCCCCGCATTGGTGGATCTGGCCGCCATGCGCGATGCCATGAACAAACACGGCGGCGACCCGGCTAAAATCAATCCCTTGATTCCCTGCGATCTGGTGATCGATCATTCGGTGCAAGTCGATCACTACGGCCAAAGCACTTCCTTGGCTTTAAATGAAGCCGTCGAATTTCAACGCAACGCCGAACGCTATGAGTTTCTCAAGTGGGGCCAGGCCGCTTTCAAGAATCTGCGTGTAGTGCCGCCCTCGACCGGCATTGTTCATCAGGTCAATCTGGAATACCTGTCCCAGGTGGTGTTTCACAATAAAGAAGGGAATCTTTGTTATCCCGACAGTTGCGTCGGCACCGATTCGCATACGCCGATGGTCAACGGTCTGGGGGTTTTAGCCTGGGGCGTCGGCGGCATCGAAGCCGAAGCGGTGATGCTGGATCAGCCCATTTACATGCTGACTCCCGATGTCGTCGGCATTAAATTGACCGGCAGCCTGCCGCCGGGCGTTACCGCGACCGATTTGGTGTTGCGCATCACCGAGTTGTGCCGGGAATTTGGCGTGGTCGGCCAGTTTGTCGAATTTTTCGGTTCCGGCATCGCTTCGATGAGTATTCCCGATCGGGCTACGCTCAGCAATATGGCGCCGGAACAAGGTTCGACGGTGAGTTTTTTTCCGGTTGACGAAGTAACCCTCCAGTACATGCGCCTGACCGGACGCAGCGATGAACAGATCGAATTGACCGCGCGCTACTGCAAAGCGCAAGGGCTGTTTCATAGCGAAACCACAGCGGAACCTGAGTACACGCGTACTCTGGAAGTCGATCTTGGCGCCATAGAACCGGCCTTGGCAGGGCCTAAACGCCCGCAGGACAGGGTCGCGCTCAGTCGGCTTGGCAAAGATTACCGAAAAATGCTCACTGCGCCGGTCGGCTTCAAAGGTTTCGGTCTCGCCGAAGCTGATTTACGGGCAAGCGCCGTGGTTACACTGCATGGCAACAGCGAAACTCTCACCCACGGCGCGGTCGTTATCGCCGCCATCACTTCCTGCACCAACACCAGTAATCCGTCGGTGATGCTGGCGGCGGGTCTGCTGGCGAAAAAAGCGGTGGAGCGCGGCCTGAGCGTCAAAAACTATGTCAAAACCTCGCTGGCGCCCGGTTCGACGGTGGTCACGGAATATCTGAAAAAATCCGGGCTGTTGCCTTATCTGGAGCAATTGGGGTTTTATTTGGTGGGATATGGCTGCACCACCTGTATCGGCAACTCCGGCCCGCTGGAAGCGCCTGTCGCAGAGGCCATAACAGAGAATAATCTGGTGGTCTCGGCAGTATTGTCCGGCAACCGGAATTTCGAAGGCCGCGTGCATCCCCTCACCAAAAGCAATTACCTGGCTTCCCCGCCGCTGGTCGTGGCTTATGCCCTGTGCGGTTCGACTGCAATTGACCTGAGTAGCGAAGCGCTGGGCCAAGGAAGCAACGGTGAACCGGTGTATCTTGAAGACATCTGGCCTACAAATGAGGAAGTCAATGAGGCGATAGCCCGGTTTGTGACGCCGCAAATGTTCCGGGAACGCTACGCCCGGGTCTTCGAAGGCACCGAACAATGGCAACAAATAGCCGTGAGTGATGCCGAACTTTATCCCTGGAACCTGCAATCGACTTATATCCGCAATCCGCCTTTTTTCGATGATTTTTCAACGCAACCGCAAATTCTAAAGCCTCTGGCCGGCTTGAGAGTGCTGGCGCTGTTCGGCGACTCGGTCACTACCGATCATATCTCCCCGGCCGGACAAATCGCCGCCGACTCACCGGCCGGTCTCTATCTGAGCGAGCAGGGCGTGGCGCGCAAGGATTGGAACAGCTACGGCTCGCGCCGGGGTAACGATCAAGTCATGAGCCGGGGTACTTTCGCCAATATCCGTATCCGCAATCTTTTGCTTCCCGGCTCCGAAGGTAATGTTACGCTGTTTCAGCCTGCCGGTGAACGTCTGAGTTTTTTTGACGCGGCAATGAAATACAAGGATGCCGGTATTGGCCTGTGTATTCTGGCCGGGAAGGAGTACGGCTCGGGTTCCTCCCGTGACTGGGCCGCTAAAGGCCCTTATCTACAAGGCGTCAAGGCAGTGATCGCAGAAAGTTATGAAAGGATTCACCGCAGCAATCTGATCGGCATGGGCATTTTGCCGTTGCAGTTTGTTGACGGCGAATCGGCTGCCGGTCTGGGTTTGAGCGGAACTGAAACGATCACCATCGAATTGACAGGCCATACGGCGCCGCAGCAAGTCATCACGGTAGAGGCCGCAGCGCCCGACGGCGGCCGGATTCGCTTCAAAGCCATCAACCGTATCGACACCCCGATAGAGACCGAATACTACCGGGACGGCGGCATCCTGAAAACAGTCTTGAAGAAGTTACTGACACCCTGACTGCGTTGATTTACGCAACGGCGAATAACGCCTTTATAAACCCAAAGAGATTGCGAAAACACTGACACTGGAAATCCCTGGCGTTATTTTGCCTATAAAACCAATCAATAACACAAAAACAGGATGAGCTGACGAAGGAAGCCCATCAGCCGCGAACGATAGCCATAGGGCACAAGTGCGGTTCGTTCTTCACCATATCTTTATATCTACGGGCTAAATATTCGCTCCCGATTTTAATCAGTTCCGGGTCAAAGCTGATCCAATGGGCTCAAAACACCCCGGCCACCTTTATTCAGTACATGGGTATAAATCATCGTCGTACTGACATCCGAATGGCCCAACAACTCCTGCACCGTTCGGATGTCATAACCCGCCTCCAGCAGATGGGTTGCAAACGAATGCCGCAAAGTATGCGGCGTGGCCGGTTTGGCAATTCCTGCCGCCTGCACCGCCTTCTTCATCGCCCGCTGCAATAATTTCTCATCGACATGATGGCGACGCTCAACGCCACAGCGCGGATCGATCGAATAACTGCCGGAACAAAAAATATACTGCCAGCACCATTGTGTTGCCGCATTCGGATATTTACGCGCCAGTGCGTCCGGCAAAAAAACATCCGTCTTGCCGATACGTTTGTCATCTTCAAACAATATCCGTCGTTGTTCCAGATGCGCCTGCAACTCCGCCACCACCGAAGACGGCAACACCGTCACCCTGTCTTTCCCGCCCTTGCCGTCACGGATCAGAATCTCATTGCGTTCAAAATCCACATCCTTAACCCGCAAACGGACGCATTCCATCAGGCGCATTCCGGTTCCGTACAACAGGTTTGCCATCAGCCCATACACACCTTGCATCCGCACCAACACCGCCCGTACTTCCGTGCGCGTCAACACCACCGGCAAGCGTTGCGGCTGCTTCGCCCGCACCACATTATCCAGCCACGGCAAATCTACGGCCAAAACCTCCTTATACAAAAACAGCAAGGCAGATAACGCCTGATTCTGTGTCGAAGCCGACACCTGGCCTTCAACCGCCAAATGCGTTAAAAACGCCTCCACCTCGACAATCCCCATCTCTTGCGGATGCCGTTTGCCATGAAACAAAATAAATCGTTTGATCCACTGCACATATTGCGTTTCAGTACGGATACTGTAATGCTTGACGCGAATGCGATCACGCACCTGATCCAGTAGTTTTGGAGGGGGGTGCGGTGTAGAATTGGTTTGCATAAAAAGGTTGATAACAAAAAATAAATAAGATAGTATCATGAAAAATAAAGAATCACATAAGTGATAGACACCTAATTTTAGGTTTTACAAAGAACTGCAAGGCACCTATTTAGGTGTCTACTTAATGTTGAGTCTGTAGGATAAGTCCATGGTCAAGAAATTTGTCGCTTCGACGCTCGCGTACGCACATAAATCGCATCCTGTCGTCTTGAGTAGACCCAGAATCGCGGTGCGGCGAGAGATTTTGGTGCGCAATTTACTTGTGCCGGGCACGAGACCTGTTTTTCTACAGCCTCGTTAGGCCTAGGGAGGGGGCGTGCCAGAGCTAGTCCATGACATCGAAACGCGAGGGCGTTTGGTTCTTTGGTTTTGGACGTTGAATGAGTGCGAGATGCAGCTCAAAGCGCTTAAAACTCTTGAGTCCGCTATCGAGCAGCAGTTTTACAGCCGAAGCGACCCAGATCGCGACGCGGAGTTTCGTCGATTCTGCGAGACGAAGCCCGACCATCAGCCCGGTTCAGTGGCGCTCAGTCACATCCTGGAGTTCAACGCGATCCGTCCGCTGCCCTTTCCTACCTTCAGTGATTTATTTGTACCAGCCTCAGGAATAAAGATGCTGCTGGTTGTTCTCTTCTCTCAGATCCTCATAAGCGGCAATGCCGAGAGTGGCGGAGTCGCGGCCAACAAAAATGCATTTGTTCAAGAGCACTTGGCAAAAATTGTCAATGAGTCATTGGGGCAAGCGGCATGGCCTGAGTTCTGGGCTTTCTGCAATAGCTGCCGATTTGCTCGAGACAAAATGATTGGGCACGCCGATGGCCAGGTGTTCAACGTTGTGCAAGGAGAGACCGTTACCTCTTGCAGGGGGCTGCACGCTGCCGTCAAGGAGATCGATTTCGCATACATGCACTCCGTAGTCGAGAGAATCCGGCCTGCGCTGGGCGTCTACATGAATCGCAGATTGGCCTAACTACTCGCTCAAGCGGACAGATCAATCGCTTCGCGATTGATGCTGCCGCTTAGCTCCAGCGTTAGGCGCTCGGAGGTAGAGAACATGGCATGGATCGTTATTCTGTTTGGACTCGTTATATTCGTCGTTATCTGGAGCAAGGCTCTGGACCGTGAGACAGCGCGAAATCTGAAGTTTCTTGTCAATATACTTGCCGTCTTCATAATTTTCATTTCCGCAATAGTTTTTCTTTCCTTTAATAGTCACTAAACAAAAACACAGGGGTACACAATCATGAATGGCAATGAGATTCTCGTATACATAGTCGTCGCAATAATCGTCTTTTTGATATTTCGGGAAATCATTTGTTGGTACTGGAAAATCAATCGCAACGTAGAGCTGCTCACAGAGATTTGCGGGAAAACCAATCGCAACGTAGCACTACTCACAGAGATTCGCGACCTTCTTGCTGGGAAAGAGAATTCGCAGGACGGAGTGTCTCCAGTTGCACAGCAAAGCCCTTCATCTCCAGATGCGAAATAAAGGTGGGTACTGGGGCATCTCTAATATTCCAACATTGGCCTAACATGGCGCTCAACCGGAGCGCGGTTATAATCCGGTTTTGTTTTTTCAGCTTTCCGTACCGCGCCCGGTTAGCCTAACTTCGTCACCAAAACCCCTCTAAGTCATTGATATTCAGTTTTTTGGTGATATTTCGCAAAAAAAGATGTTTAAAATCAATGGCTCTTTT
>PGZD01000045.1 GCA_002843155.1 Gammaproteobacteria bacterium HGW-Gammaproteobacteria-3 | reverse complement strand
GCAAGCCATCATGCCCAGGTTTCTCATCGCTGCGGCGAACACGCCACCCATGCCAGGGCGGTTGCTCAAATTAGCTGAGGCTTATGGGTAATCAGGTAACACTTTAAGAATTCTGAATGGCTCAGGACAGTCACCGACGTTTTTTTCCATTCCGCTGAGGCCGCTCTTCGTTGACACGCAGGCAATTACCGCGCAACGTTCGTCCATTCAAAGCGATGATGGCGGCTCTGGCTTCATGCCCTTCCATTTCGACAAAACCAAAACCACGGCATTGACCGCTGAACAGGTCGCGTACCAGATCGGCCGAGCGCACACGGCCATGTTCGGCGAACATATCGGTGAATTCTTTTTCAGTAAGGTCGGCGGGCAAGTTTCCCGCATAAATTCTCTGCATGGTATATTCCTAAAAATAGCGCCGAACGCTGTCAATCAGCGCGGCATTGAAACAAGGGATACAGTCAAAATCAGTCGCATCCCGCTAGTAGGACTATGTGCCTGGGCGATGACTGAACGTAGACGCTTTGCCACCCATCGAGGCAGATCAGTCGTCATTTTTTTTCAAGCTAACGATGCCCGCGAGGGGTAATCTCGTTACCTGAACCGAGACAAGATACTTTGTGCGTCTAAACAGAAAAGCTGAAGAATACTAGTAACTATTCAACCCATTTAGTCAGACCGTCCAACGTGAGCTTTTTAAAAGCCAACAGTGTAGGGTGGATAAGCGTTAGCGCATCCACCATTAGGCAGTAGTCATGCCGGGCTGCTTTGGTGGATGCGCTTCGCTTATCCTACAGAATAAACACATCACTCAATCAGGACGATAGGCTGAATAGTTACGAATACTACCGTTATTCCGAGAGGGGGCTTTAGTTTGTTCTGCGACAAACTAAAGCCCAGCATACACTTATCGGCCTGATTTGTCCATTCCGGTTGACGCCGAAATCGGGTTAAAAGGTACAAATGAAAAATTCAAGAAAAACGCATTACTGCCGCTATCTAAAGCAACGGTGGCGCTATCATTACCCGCTTTCAACTACCGGCTTTAAAAACAAGGAATTTTGCTTATGAAAACAACACTACGTCTGATCGTCCTTGCTTTTTTGTTTGGCGTATTCACCTTGAGCTGTGCCGTGCAAAAAAAAGTAGCGGTGGCACAACAACCTTTGATGCCGATAAAAACATTGACTGCAACAGGTTATGGCACTGTCAGTCGCGATCAGCAATATCGATTGACGGCGGCGCAACGTAAACTCATCGCCATGCGCGCCTCTAAAATGGACGCCTTGAGAACCTTGTCGGAACAGGTCTATGGCTTGCGCATGGAAGGGCAAACCGCTATTGAAGATATGACCATCAAGAATGACAATTACCGCGCCTTTATCGACGCTTTTTTGCGCGGCGCGCACATTACCGGCACGTCGGCCATTGACCGGGATACTTACGAAACCACGGTGGAACTGGAATTAACGTCGGATTTTTATCAGTGTATTTTAGGCGGGCAATGTTCCTCTGCCGCACAACCCGCCCCTTTGGCGCAAACCGCTCCGGTTGCCCCAGCCAGCACACCTCCATCCGCCCCCGAACCGATTAGCCAGGGTTGTAATGGCACCGACTGTTACCGTTACCCTGAAGTTCAGGGCTTTACTCATTCTGATTATTGAATGAGTCGCGCCAGCAAAGATACCTATATACCTTTCGCACTTCAAATTTCGGCACCGCTTTAAGGAGGCACCGGGGTGTTCGGCAAAGGCTTTGCCTACATGAACGTATGCACGGCGTCCTTTGACGGGCACTGTTGCTGTAAAAATTCAGGTATGCACTGCTCCAACCAGTAACGGGGCTGAAAAGGATTGCTGCCGGAAATAAAACCGACATGACCACCGCCGCGAGTGACTTGCAATTGTACGTTCTCGGACAACTCTTTATTACCCGGAATAACCGCCGGAGTCATGAAAGGATCGTCATCGGCCTGAATCACTAAAGTCGGCACCGTTATCTTGTCAAGAAACTGGCGGGAACTGGAGCGCCGGTAATAGTCATGCACATCTTTAAAACCGTACAGTTTGGCGACTACCCGGTCGTCATATTGCCAGAATGACTTGATGTCGGACAAATCCCCCAATTGCCTGATTTTTTCAGCTTCCAGGCTTTTTCCTGTTCGCTCCAGATGGCGCAGTTTAATGTCGAGATACTGTTTCAATTCGCCGAGCAGATTTTTACGGTAGATTTTAGAAAAACCATTGTCGAGTTTGCTCGCACAAACATCCAACAGTAACGGCACCGATACCGCTACGGCAGCAAACAGCGAGAGTTTACGGCCTTTCTCACCCAGCCATTTGAGCAGCACATTACCGCCCAGGGAAAAACCAATGGCGGCAATAGGCGTACCCGGCTCGCGCCGACGCAAAGTTCGATACAAAAAATCGACGTCGCCGGTTTCGCCCGAATGATAGCAACGCGCGGTCAGATTGGATTCACCGCTACAGCCTCGAAAATTCAGCGCGACACTACGAAAACCGAGCCTATACAATCTGTGTTGCAAGCCTTTGCTATAACTTGATTGTGAGCTGCCGGTAAGTCCATGCAACAATATTATCAAGGGGCCTGTCTGTCCGCACCAATCGATATCGATAAAATCCTCATCGGGTGTCATGAGCCGCTCCCGTCGATAACAAAGCAAAGGCGGTACGCGCCGCAACAACGCCGGATAGAGCGTTTGCAAATGCGGATTAGGCAGCCACCACGCGGGTTTAAAAGCCGTTGGCATCATCGGGCTGTTCATGTCCATACGTGGCTTCACAACCTTGGGTGTAGAACACCAGGGAACTGAAAAACGCTTTGACATCAATCGGCAAACCGCTGTCTTGCTCAAATGCGTCGATAGCGGGCGCTATCGCATTATCGAAATGATCGAGAAATTGACGCGAAACTTTAAGCTGTGCATCGGCCGCATCCAGGGCAAACGGATCCGGAGTAAAGTCAGTCTTGTTGACCGCCTCTTGCAAGGCCTCTGCTGAAAACGTTTGTATTTTATTCTCGAATTCAGTAAAAACTTCAACGCCTCGTTGCGCCTGAATTGTTTCAACGGCGACAGGGTCCGCATAGAGCAGAAAAATACCTTTTACGCCTTCCCGGTCATTTTTGCAGGCGCCGCCATCCAGCATTCTGACCAGATTAAGCGTTTTTCCCGCTTTGCTGCGCGAGGACTGCGGCGCCAGCTCTGAATTTTGTGCGGATTCGGGCTGTGTGGACTTGGTGATCTCCAAAGTTTCCGAAGCAGTGGTTTGAGGCTTTTTAACCCCGGTAGAGGTACAAGCTGAAACAGCAATCAAGACAACAACGGCCCCGAATCTTACGGCCAATTTCATTAGGGATTCTCCTGATAAACTTAATTTTTATCACTATACCATTGCTTTCAAGCGATACAACAGCGCCAACGCTTGCCTGGGACTGAGTTCGTCGGGGTCGAGCTGGTCAAGTAAACAGACTGCCGGATGGGCTTCCTGGCTGCTGAACAAATCCAACTGCGTGTTGCCGGTTTCGGCCTGACGCTCCCGATAAGCCTGATTTTCCAGATGTTGCAATTTAGTCTTGGCCTGTTCGATCACCGTTTCCGGCACACCGGCCAACGACGCTACCTGAAGACCATAGCTTTGATTGGCGGGACCGTCTTTGACGGCGTGCAGAAAAATAATGGCGTCGCCGTGCTCCATCGCATCCAGATGAACATTATGAATGGCTTGCTGCTCGTCAGCCAAGGTTGTCAATTCGAAATAATGCGTGGCGAACAAAGTGAATGCCCGGGTTACTTTGGCCAGATGATCGGCACAGGCCCAGGCCAGCGACAGACCATCAAAAGTGCTGGTGCCACGGCCTATTTCGTCCATCAGGATCAAACTTTGCTCCGTTGCATTGTGTAGGATATTCGCGGTCTCCGACATTTCCACCATGAAGGTGGAACGGCCGCCGGCCAAATCGTCGGAAGCACCGATTCGGGTGAATATTTTATCGACCGGCCCCAGGGTTGCCGACTGGGCGGGCACATAGCAACCGATGTGCGCCATCAGGACAATCAACGCCGTTTGCCGCATATAAGTCGATTTACCGCCCATATTCGGGCCGGTGATGACCAGCATCCGGCGTTGCGCCGAAAACAAGACATCGTTGGCGACAAAAGGCGTTTCGGAAACCTGTTCCACGACCGGGTGTCGCCCACCCTTAATGGCAATACCTGCGGTGTCGGTCAGCACCGGTCGTACCAGATTCAGGGTTTCCGCGCGTTCAGCGAAATTGACCAGCACATCCAGCTCGGCAAGCGCTGCGGCGCATTGTTGCAGCGCCGCCAAAAATTCGGTCAAGGTGCCGAGTAATTGCTCGTACAGCGTTTTTTCATAGGCCAGGGATTTTTCCCTGGCACTCAAGACCTTGTCTTCAAAGGCTTTAAGCTCACTGGTGATATAACGTTCAACGCCTTTCAGAGTCTGTTTGCGGCTATAATGCGCCGGGATTTTATCGGCTTGCAAGCGGGATACTTCGATGTAATAACCGTGCACCCGATTGAAATTGACTTTCAGATTATTGATACCGGTGGCCTCTTTTTCCCGCGCTTCCATCGCCAGCAAAAATTGATCGGCGTTATTACTCAGATTTCTAAGTTCATCCAGTTCGGCATCAAAACCCGGTGCAATAACACCGCCGTCGCGTATCAATACCGGCGGGTTGTCGATAATGGCCTGTTGCAGGAGCGTCAATAATTCAGGTTGCTCGCGTAAAGGTTCGCGTAAACGCAGCAATTCGGTATCATCGGCGTCCGATAAAATCTTTTGCAAAGCAGGCAGAACCGTGAGCGTATTGCGTAAAACCAGTAAATCCCGGGGTCTGGCCGATTTAAGTGCAATACGCGAGCTGATGCGTTCAATATCGCCGGTTTGTTTCAATTCGGATTGAACAGACCGATAACGCTCCGCCATCGCTAAAGTCTCGATACAGGCATAGCGGTTTTCGAGCACGGCCCTATCGCGCAAAGGCCGGTTAATCCAGCGGCGTAAACAGCGGCTACCCATGGCCGTGACGGTTTTATCCAAGACACCGAACAAGGTATAGCGCAACTCGCCCGATGGATGCGTGTCCAGTTCCAGATTACGGCGGCTGGCGGCATCGAGAATAATGCTCTCGGCATTGTTTTCAACGCGAATACCTTGAATATGTGTGAGTGCGGTTTGCTGCGTATCCTTGACATATTGCAACAGACAACCTGCCGCCGCCACTGCTGCCGTCATGTCTTCGCAACCAAAGCCCTGCAAGTCATGGGTATTGAATTGTTTTAACAGCAACTGCCGGGCGCTGGTCTCATCAAAATGCCAGGGCGGCCGGGTACACAGCCCCCGACGCTGTTTCAAGGCACTCTTCAAAGCATAATCTTCACTCACCAGCAATTCGGCAGGGTTCTGACGCGCTATTTCGCTCAACATCTGATCGCTTGATTCAAGCTGTTGCAGAACAAAGCGGCCACTGGTCAAATCCAGGCTGGCAAGGCCAAAACAGCGCTCGCCAACGGCCAGCGCCATCAGCCAATTATCCTGACGCGCTTCCAGCAAAGCCTCGTCAGTCACGGTACCCGGCGTCACGATTCGGACGACTTTGCGCTCCACCGGACCCTTGGATGCGGACGGATCGCCGATTTGCTCGCAAATGGCGACCGACTCGCTGTTACGCAGCAATTTGGCAACATAGCCTTCAGCCGCATGATAAGGAATACCGGCCATGGGAATCGGCACCCCACCCGACTGCCCGCGGTGGGTCAAGGTAATATCGAGAATCCGGGCGGCTTTTTTGGCATCGTCGAAAAACAGCTCGTAAAAATCCCCCATTCGATAAAATACCAATGTATCCGGGTATTCGGCCTTGATACGAAAATATTGCCGCATCATGGGGGTGTGTTGTATTTTCTCGTCTTGCCCGGCGCTTTGTGTTTTTTGATCATTCATTTATAAATAGCCGATAGATAAGTAATATTTGTTTGTTTCCTGTTGGCTATAGCATTATCGAAACTTACCTGCACGCCATGTCATTTCCGTCCGCACTTGTGCTGCCGCATTCAATTCCCGGGTCTTTTCAATGACAAATAACCGGGGCGATGCGCTGTCAGCCTGAACGCTGTCGATGCGGCGCAGCGAAAATCGTTGCAGGTATTGCTGGCCGCACCAGGTTTCAACCTTGCAGGCTTCTTCCGCCCCGCCGACATGGCCGGGATATGCGATGAGGGTAATAATACCCGGAAACGCCAAAACCCTGAGCGCTGCATTCAATGCCGCCAGAGTCGATTCGGTTTGTGTGATGACGGTCTTGTCACTGCCGGGTAAAAAACCTAAGTTAAACATCACGGCTTGTATCCTGGCGTGCGCGTGCTGTGGAACAAGTTCGGCGAGGCGTGCGTGGCTTTCGTTAATCAGGGTAACGCGCGCGTCAAGATTGTGTTGATTCAGTTTTAAGCGGGCCGATGCCAGGGCCTGCGGTTGAATATCGAAACCGTAAACGTGCCCCTTGGGGCCTACTTGTTGGGCCAGAAACAGCGTGTCATGGCCATTGCCTACAGTGGCGTCTATGGCGTTATGGCCTGGTTGCAAATACTGGCGAACGATGGCGTGGGCTTCCTGAACCAGAGAAATACGTTTCATAAACGTTTGATGTTACAAGTGGATTCCAGCGTTTGTCCGGTCAGCAGAACATCGGCCAGATGACGGCTGTACCAGGGAATCTGCAAACTGCCTTTGGCGCCAAAACCATTGAACAGCCAAAATTCGGGATACTCCGGATGAGAGCCGATAAAAGGCTGGCGGTCTTGTGTACAGGGCCGGATATTGGCTTGCTGATCGATGACGGCAGCTGCGGCCAGTTTGGCGCTGATGGGCCGGAGCGCTTGCAAAAGCTGGTGTTTGCCGATTTCGGTCGGGCTGAGGTCAAGAGTGTCTCGCTCAAAAGTTGCGCCAATACGAAAATGCCGACTGTCGATCGGCGTCAGCCAGTTGCCGTAATTAAGAATGTAATCAGGCACGGGCTGTTCGGTTCTGAGCGTTAATATCTGGCCTTTGGCCGGTTGAAAAGGCAGTTTGCCGAACCAGGGATTATGCAGGGCTTTAAAACCTTCACAAAAGATAATGCGTTCAGGCTGCAAGTCTTGCCATTGCAAAACCGGGCGGATTTTGATTTCCGGGTAATCGACCGTGGCTTGCCGGTAGCTGTCAAGGCCTATGAAATAGGCTTTTAAACTTGCCAGCAAAGGCCGCGTCAACAGATAAGCGGTTTGTTTTTGTATCAGTGCGGCAATGAGATTATTGAGCGGATAGTCGATCCTGTCGGCCGGGATAATCGTGCCGAGATAAGCCTGGTAGCTCGAATCCTGCAGGCGCGCGCGACTGCTGTTGACTTCGTCCGGGGTGCGCAGCAGACGCAACATCGGTTTTTCGATCAGAAAATCCTGTTTGAAAAAGCGGGATAATTCCCGGTATAGCTGGTGCGCAACCGGCAACAAAGTATCCACGGTATCGGTTTTGACCAGGCGCTTGCCGGTGACCGGATTGATCAGCCCGGCCGCGACCTGCGAGGCGTTTTCCTGATTCGGGTCGAGCACCACGACGCGGCGTTTGCGCTGTATCAATTCCCAAGCCAGAAGACTTCCGGCCAGTCCCTGGCCGATGATCAGATAATCGATCTGCACCGGATTTTTTATTTGGGTGTCAGCGCCACGCCTTTAAAGTCGATGCCCGCCCAACCATCGCGCATGAAGGCTCTAATGTTGCCGTGATCGCCAGCCTTCGGATTGTTCAATACATCCAGGCGGTAATAATCGCCGAACAGGTTCAATGTCTGCTGCTGATCGAGACCGTTGAGCCGGGCAAAAGCAAAAATTTTGCAGGAACCTTCGTTTTTACCGGCCTCGTTGATGATAACGCTATCGGACAGACCGTTGCTGAACCCAACAGGCGTATAATAGTAATGTTGTGCGATGATAGTCATCGTGTCTTCGAAGCTGACGTTTTTGCCGGATTTGACTTGTTCGATAAATGCGCAAAGAGACATAGTGTTTTTTACCTATGTTGTTGTAAATCAGGCATGTTTCATAATACGTTCTTTCTCCCGCTGCCAATCGCGGTCTTTGGATGCCGTGCGTTTGTCATGCAGTTTTTTACCTTTGGCCAGACCGATTTCCAACTTGGCGCGACCGTTTTTCCAGTACATCGACAGCGGAATCAAAGTGTAGCCTTTGCGTTCGACGCTACCGATCAGTTTGTTCAGTTCCTGCCGATGCAATAACAGTTTACGGTTACGGATAGCTTGCGGGTTGACATGTGTCGAAGCTGACAGCAAGGGCGAGATGTGGGCGCCGGATAACCAGGCTTCACCGTGTTTGATGACGACATAACTTTCTTTGAGTTGGGCGCGCCCTTCCCTCAGACTTTTGACTTCCCAGCCTTCCAGCGCCAGACCCGCTTCAAAGCGCTCTTCGACAAAATACTCATGAGTAGCCGACCGGTTGGAAGCAATGGTGTTGTTTTGCTGTTTGTTTTTTTTGGATTTTTTATCGGCCATGGCGAAGCAATTGGATTTATAAACTGACGTAAGATGATAATTTTGGTATTTTACCTGAATTGATAATAATTAGCGGGCTTTAAATAGGCAGGAGACAGATACGCACATGACGGACACAAAAAAATCAATCCATGGCCAATGGTCATCTCGTTTTGCTTTTATTCTCGCTGCCACCGGTTCGGCTGTTGGCCTTGGCAATATCTGGAAATTTCCCTATATTACCGGGGAAAATGGCGGCGGCGCTTTCGTCATCGTATATCTGGCGTGTATCGCGCTGATCGGCATTCCGATCATGATGGCGGAAACCATGTTGGGGCGGCGCGGCAGGCAAAGCCCCATCAATACCATGGAAGATTTGGCCCAAGAGGCCGGTGCCGACCCTAACTGGCATTATCTGGGCTGGCTTGGCGTGGTGGCGGGATTTCTTATTCTTTCTTATTACAGTGTCATTGCCGGCTGGGGCTTGTCTTACGTCGTTAAAGCCCTTACCGGCAGTTTTTCGGGAGCGAGCAGCGCCGAAATAAAAACCCTGTTCGAAGGTTTTATCGCAAGCCCTGTGCAAGTGATTTTCTGGCACACGGTGTTTATGGCAACCACCATGTTCGTTGTCGCCCGGGGCGTTAGCGGCGGCCTGGAAAAGGCCGTCAGATTTCTGATGCCGACGCTGTTTTTTCTGCTGCTGTTGCTGGTCGCCTATGCCATGAACACGGACACCTATCAGCGCGGCATCCATTTTTTGTTTGATCCCGACTTCAGCAAAATCACTGCCGACTCTGTGTTGACGGCGATGGGGCATGCGTTTTTTACCTTGAGTCTGGGTATGGGTGCGATTATGGTTTACGGCTCTTATTTGCCTGACCATGTATCCATCGCCAAAACCACGGTTATGGTGGCTTGCGCCGATACCGCCGTGGCGCTGTTGGCCGGTATCGCTATTTTTCCTATCGTTTTTGCCAACAATCTGGAAGCGGCCGCAGGCCCCGGCCTTATCTTTCAAACCTTACCCATCGCTTTCGGCAATATGGCCGGCGGCTGGCTATTCGGTATTTTGTTTTTTGTGCTGCTGGTATTTGCCGCTTTGTCATCCTCTATTTCCCTGATTGAGCCGGCCGTCGCCTGGCTGGTGGAAAATAAAAATCTGAGCCGATTCAATGCCTCTGTTTTCTGTGGACTGGCAACCTGGTTTTTAGGTTTGGCCACGGTGTTTTCTTTTAATATCTGGTCCGATTTTAAAATTTTCGACCGCACCCTGTTCGATTTACTGGATTATCTGACAGCCAATTTAATGTTGCCGATCGGAGGCTTTTGTGTTGCCGTGTTCGCCGGTTGGATCATGAAACAGGAACACAGTCGGCAAGAGCTGGAAATGGCCAAACCGGAACACTATCAAATCTGGAAATTTCTGGTCTGTTATATTTCACCCGCAGCGGTTTTTCTGGTGTTTCTGAACGTAGTCGGAGTTCTTTGATTATGACGGTGATCCAAAAAAGCGCCTTGGTGCGTTATTCCGCGCAAAAAATGTTCGATTTGGTGGATGACATCGAATCATATCCAAAATTCCTCCCCTGGTGCGCGGGCAGCAAAATTCTGCGCCGGGAAGATGACATTGTCGAAGCGGAACTCCTTATTGCCAAAGGCGGCTTTAAAAAATCATTTTCAACCCGCAATACGCTCGATCGCGGAGGACGCATCAGCATCACTTTGCTCGATGGCCCGTTTACCTATCTGGAAGGGCAGTGGAATTTCATGCCCTTACGCGAAGACGCCAGTAAAATTTCGCTGGATCTTGAATTTGAAATGTCGGGCAAATTGGCCAGTCTGGCTTTCGGTGCGGTTTTCAATCAAATATGCAGCACCATGGTAAGTTCATTTACACAACGGGCCAAGGAAGTTTATGAGTGAAAAATTGATTAGGGTGGAAGTCGCTTACGCCACACCTGAAGAACAGCCGATTCTGAATGTGACCTTGCCGGAAGGCGCTACCGTCGAACAGGCTATCGTCAACTCCGGTATTTTGACACGATTTCCCGAAATCGATTTGCATACTGCGAAGGTCGGTATTTTCAGTAGCGGCTGCAAGCTCGATACCGTGCTGAAAGAGTCCGACCGGGTGGAAATTTACCGGCCGTTGCTGCACGACCCTAAAGAGGCGCGAAGAAACCGCGCCGCTTAGAAAGTTATTACAGTACGAACACGTCGCTTTACATTTGCGCCTGTAAATAATTCTGCACGCCGACTTTTTCGATCAGTTCCAGTTGAATTTCCAGCCAGTCGATATGTTCTTCTTCGCTTTCCAGGATGTCGGCAAAAATTTCCCGGGATATGTAATCCTGGTTGCTTTCGCAGTAGGCGATAGCCTCTTTCAACAAAGGCAGCGCTTGCTGTTCCAGTTTTAAATCGCAACGGAGCATTTCCTGGGGGTTTTCGCCGATCAGCAATTTGCCCAGATTTTGCAGGTTGGGCAGGCCTTCCAGGAAAAGAATGCGCCCGATCAGTTGATCGGCGTGTTTCATTTCGTCAATCGACTCGTGATATTCCTTTTCGTTGAGTTTTTCAAAGCCCCAGTTTTTATACATACGGGCGTGTAAAAAGTATTGGTTGATGGCGGTCAGTTCGTTTTCCAGTGCTTTATTCAAAAACTCGATAACTTTGGTATTCCCTTTCATGGCGGCCTCTGGCTGTAGTGATAAGTAAATTAAGCGGCAGCCGTCATTATAGAGTAATGAGTGCGGTTTTCGTCAATCAGGTTTTTGACATAAGGACTACACTTGCCGCAGACACTGCCGACGCCCAGACATTGAGTCAACTGTTTGCGGGAGCAATGACCTTTTTCGATGGCGCTTTTGATTTGTTGATCGGTTATGGCTTTGCAGACACAAATGTACATTGAGGATACTCCCATGAAAACTATTTATGCTAATAATAACAATTCTCATTAATAAGTAAAGTTAAATTTAATACATTCCGGCTCCCTTAAATATCTCACTGTCCCGGCTTCATATGCCAGTAGCGGCCGTGTTTGTTTCTGTACGATTCAACAGTGTTACCGGTTTTTGCCAGATGCACGGTAATGGCACCCTGGCCGGCGCTGCTCAACCAGTTGATGTGCTGCGCCTCATAACGTTGCAGAACGGTTTGATGCGGGAAGCCGAAACGGTTTTTATAGCCGACCGGAATCAATATCATGGCGGGCTTTACCGCTTGTAAAAAAGCGTGTATCGATGAGGTTTTACTGCCATGATGCGGCGCCAGCAAAATATCCGCCCGTAATTGTTCGCCGTAAGTCTTAACCAACCAGGTCTCGCCTTGCCGCTCTATATCGGCGGGCAACAAAATACTGCCGAATGAGGATTCAATTTTCAGTACGCAGGAGCTATCGTTTTCCGAATCCAGCCGCTGCGAGCCGGGCGCCAGCATGGAAAAACGGACTTTATCCCAGACCCAGGTTTGCCCGGCACTGCACACTGTCGCGGCATAAGGGCTGAGTTGCTTCGGCACACTGGTATAAAGAAAGGTGACCGGCATGGCTTGTAATAATGAGGCCGCGCCGCCGCTGTGGTCGTTATCGCCATGACTGACAATCAAACTATCAAGGGCGCCAATGCCCTGGTGGCGCAAAAAGGGCAATAGCACCATCTGCCCCATATCGACGCCTGAATTGAAGCGGGCGCCGGTGTCGAAAACCAGGGTGTGATGCGCGGTTTGCACCACTGCCGATAGGCCTTGCCCGACATCGAGCAAGGTCAATACGACTTCGCCCGGCAAAGGTTTTGTCATCCCGGTAAAAATCAGCGGCGCCAGCATTACCGCACCCAACCCGCGCGCGGGAATGCCTCGGGGCGCCAATAACAGCAACAGCCCCAGTCCTGCCAGCAGCAACGCCGCTATCGAGGGCGAAGACAAGTGCAGATAAGCGTTGGGCAAAGCCGCCAGTTCGAGCAAAAATTTATCCAAAGCTTGCAGTATGGCTTCGGCCAAAGTCAATAATTGCGCCGCCGACGTGGGCGCGAACCCCAGCAGCAGCACTGCCGTCAAGGCAATCGGCACGACCAGCAGGCTCACCACAGGCACGGCCACTAAATTGGCCAGCGGGGCAATCAGCGATACTTGCTGAAAAAAGAACACGAGCAAAGGCGCTAGGGCCAACGCCGTCACGCCGTGTATTCTGGCTGCGGCCAGCCAACGGGTTTCAGATGCCAGACGTGCGCTGAAAGCATAGGCAATCACCGCCACGGCCAAAAAGGACAGCCAGAAACCGGGCGACAACAGCGCCAAGGGATCATGTACGAGGACTGCCAGCAAGGCCAGCGCCAGTGCATTGAAAGGCCGCATATTGCGTTGCCGAATCCGCGCCAGCAAGAGTACCGCCAGCATGATCAGGGCGCGTTGCGTGGGTATGGAAAAACCGGCCATGGCGGCATACAGGGAGGCTGCAAAAAGCGCACTCAGGGCGGCAATTGTTTGCGGAGCATAACGTAAAATGCCGCTCCGGCTCCAAAGTCTGAAAGTCGGAAAATACACCAGACCCGCGATCAGGCCGATATGCAATCCCGATATCGCCATTAGATGCACGGTGCCGGTCTGGCGAAAAACAGTCCATTGAACGGCTGTCAACTGATGCCTCTCACCGATGGTCAATGCTTTTATTACGCCGCGTTGAGGGCTGCCCGCCATGACTTTATCCAGAGCGTCGGACAGCGCTTGCCGCCAGCCGGAAATAGTCCATGAAGCCGAATTTTGCACCAGCAAAACCGGCGCCGGTTTGTTTCTGACATAACCTGTAGCGCCGATGCCTTCACTGAACAGCCAGCGTTCATAATCAAAACAACCGGGATTCAGACTGCCGTGCGGCCGTTTGAGCTTGACCGCCAAAGTCCAATGCTGCCCGGTTTTCAGGATTTGTTTGGGGTAATACCAGTTCAGGCGCAATCGGGACGGTACGCCTTTGCTGCCGGACTGAACCGCAAAGTCGAAACGCACACGTTGCTCCTCGGCTATCGGCAAACCAATGATGTGTCCTGAAACGGTGATGGTTTTACCTTCGAGATAAGCGGGCAAACGCGCGTTCAATTGGCCATGGGCAAAAGCTGCGGCCCAGATCAATCCCGCCAGAAAAAATGCGACAGGCCGATAGCGCAGCCACAGACAAAAACCTGTCAGCCAGATTCCGACGCCCAGCCACTGCGGCGCGGGCAAGGCCCACAACTGTTGAACCAGCAAAACGCCCAAAGTAAATGATACGGTAGCAGCGATCATCAATCCTTACTTTCTTTTTTCAGCGCCCGAAAACCTGATAGACTTAGGCTACAAAAACCACATAATTATAAAAACAAAGACGATGCCGAAGAAACTGATTAAGAAGCTTATGCCTGATTCAGAGACTATCAGAAAACACAAAAGTCTCCAGTTTCTGGGCGAACGCTTGCACGAGCCCAATCTGTGGCATTTAAACCGCAGATCGGTCGCGCTGGCATTTGCCGTGGGCCTTTTGATCGCATGGGTGCCAACGCCGGGACAAATGGCCATTGCCGCAATTATCGCCTTTTATGTCCGCGCCAACCTGCCTATTTCCGTGGCGCTGGTGTGGATTACCAATCCTCTGACCATGGCGCCCATGTTTTATTTTGCCTACCGCGTGGGTTTGGGAATTTTACAAAGACCTTTGCCCGGCGCTGATTTCAAGTTTTCTATGGATAGCGTCATGAACGGCCTGGGTGATATTTGGCAGCCGTTTTTATTGGGTTGCCTTGTTCTTGGAATAGTAAGCGCTGTGATCGGTTATTTCGGTATCAGTTGGTTTTGGCGCTATCATGTTTCCAAACGCTGGGGCGCACGGCCACACCGTTAATTCCGGATTTGGCGCCGCACGTCAGGCGACGATCAAGCCGTCTTCCATATGTAAAACCGTATCCATTTTGCCCGCCAGCTCGGCATCATGCGTGACTACCAGAAAACTTACGTTGAGCTCCCGATTGAGCTCCAGCATGAGTTGATACATGTGCTCTGCGGTTTTACTGTCCAGATTGCCGGTAGGTTCATCGGCCAACACGCATTTGGGTTTGTTAATCAACGCTCTGGCCACGGCGGCGCGCTGGCGTTCACCGCCGGATAATTCGCCCGGCTTATGCCCGGTTCTGTGGCCTAAACCGACGCGCTGCAATAATTCGTCGGCATCGAGCCGCGCCTGCTTAATCGACTGCCCGCCAATCAACAAGGGCATCGCGACATTTTCCAGCACGGTAAATTCACCGAGCAGATGATGAAATTGATAAATAAAGCCTAAAGAATTGTTGCGCAGTTTATTGAGTTTTCCGACCTTGACTTTATTAAGATCGACGCCATCCAGAATTACCTGACCGCCATCCGGTTTATCCAGCCCACCCAGTATGTGCAGTAAGGTGCTTTTACCGGAACCGGACGCGCCCATGATGGCCACTCTTTCACCGATGCCTATATCCAGATTCACGCCTTTCAGGACTTCGACATTCAAACCGCCCTGCCTGAAAGTTTTGGTGAGTTGCCGACAGTGTAAAATACCGGTTTTATTCATATCTGAGAACTTCCGCAGGGTTGACTTTCGAGGCTTGCCAGGCAGGATACAGCGTCGCCAGCAACGACAATACAAAAGCCATCCCGGCTATCGAATAGACATCGGCCCAGTTCAGTTTGGACGGCAATTCACTGATATAATAGACATCGGCGGCCATGAACTGCACGCCGAAAAATTGCTCGATGGCCGGAACGATGGTTTCGACATTCAATGCCAGCGCAACGCCGCCAACGGTGCCCAATAATGTACCGACAATGCCGATCACGCCACCGAGTACGATAAAAATGCCCATCACCGAGGCGGAAGACAGTCCCTGGGTTTTTAAAATGGCAATATCGCCGCGCTTGTCGGTCACTACCATCACCAGGGTCGAGACAATATTGAAAGCCGCGACCGCGACGATCAGCAACAAAATGATGAACATCACCCGTTTTTCGGTTTTGATGGCCCGGAAAAAATTACTGTGCGCCTGCGTCCAGTCACTTACCCGGTAGCCTTCGCTGTACAGGGTTCGCGCCAAACTCCTGGCAATTTTCGGCGCATCGAACAAATCATCCAGCTTCAGGCGCAAGCCCGACACGGAATCACCCAGCCGAAATAATTTCGCGGCATCGTCGAGATGAATAATGGCCATGTTTCTGTCGTATTCATACATCCCCACCTGAAATATGCCGGTCACGGTAAATCGGCGCATTCGGGGCACGATACCGGCCGGGGTCGAATTGATCTGCGGACTGATGACGGTAATTTTATCGCCGACAATGACGCCGAGATAAGCCGCCAACTCCGCGCCCAGAACAATGTTATAGTCTCCGGCCACAAGCTGGCTGAGGCTTCCGGTACGCATTTTATCAGCCACTTCGGACACTTCGGGCTCGAATTCCGGCAATATGCCTCTGAGCATAGTGCCGCTGACGCGCCGGTCGGCATTGATCATCACCTGACCGTTGATAAAAGGCGCCGCCCCTTCGATATGAGAATAATTTTTGACTGTTTGGTCAAGTTGCCGCCAGCGATCGAGCTTGCCGTCCTGCCCGGTGATGGTGGCATGGGAAGTCATGCCCAGTATGCGTTCGCGCAATTCGGCTTCAAAGCCGTTCATCACCGACAATACGGTAATCAATGCTGTAACCCCTAAGGCAATGCCCAGTACGGAAGTCAAGGTGATAAACGAGATAAACTGGGTACGGCGTTTGGCCCGCGTATAGCGTAAACCTATATAAAAGATGAGGGGTTTGAACATTCAGGTTTTTGCTTATAAAGATAAGGAGTGGAGAGCTGATGATTTCAAGATTTTTTACACTGTGCGCATAAACCGTACAAATACAGGCTGTGGTCGGTTAATTCATAACCGAGTCCGGCGGCGATTTCTTTTTGTCGCGATTCAATGACCGTATCGGAAAATTCGTCCACTTTGCCGCATTTTACGCATAAAATGTGGTCGTGATGACCGCCTCTGTTGAGTTCGAAAACCGAGTTGCCGCCTTCAAAATGATGCCTCGACACCAGGCCTGCCGCTTCAAACTGGGTCAACACCCGATACACGGTCGCCAAACCGATTTCCGCATCTTCACTGAGCAGAATTTTGTAAACCTGTTCGGCGGACAGATGGCGCTCTTCTGTTTGGTTTTCGAGAATTTCGAGAATTTTAACGCGGGGCAAGGTGACTTTAAGGCCTGCGTCTCTTAAATCTTGTTTTTCCAAAATAAAATCTCCAATCGAGCGCGAGTCTTCGCCACAAAGCCTGCAATACAAAGCCTTGCAGGTATAATAAATATCAAAAAAAGCTATTGTAGCGTGTTTAAAGCCTATGGGCGATTGTTTCGGATAATCATAAGTAAACCCCCATCTCTACTGGGGGACTCACAAAGTTTGACAATTACAGGAATCATCGAGTGTCTCCCTATCTGTGAACCGCCTAAAGTTCAAAAGATAAGGAAACAAACGATGAATTCACCAGAGAGTTTAAAACATACGAAATGGGAATGTAAGCCAGGTAGGGTGGGCACATGCTGTTCGTGCCCACCCTACACGGGCTCCATTCCAGCCTACACTACTGCTGTAGAAAACGATGGGCAAAAAAGCGTTGCCCTCCCTGCACGGCTTCTGAAAATTGCCGGTTAGTTACCGCTTTCGGCAATAAAAATAGCCCGTTTGGGCGCGGGCAACCCTTCGCTGGTCAATTGAGGATTGTCGGGATTGAGGAAGTGTTGCAATGAATGAAAATGCATCCATTGTGTCGTGCGCTGCTCTTCAGTCGTGGTGGCCGTGACATCCACCAGACGAATATTGATAAATCCGCAGCGCTTCAACCAGCCGATCAAAGTGTCGCAACTGGGCAAAAACCAGACATTACGCATTCGGGCGTAACGCCCTTCCGGCACCAGAACTTCACCGGCGCCGCCGTCGATGACCAGAGTTTCTAGAATGAGTTCACCGCCACGGCGCAAACATTGCCTAAGCTCCAGCAAATGATCAATGGGAGAGCGCCGGTGATAAAGCACACCCATCGAAAATACGCTGTCAAATGCCTCAACACCAACGGGGATTTGCTCGATTCCGAAAGGCAATACATAAACGGGCGCGGCACCGTACATTTTTTTGATGAGTTGGAATTGCATCACATTGAGCATTAACGGATCGACGCCCAGCACCATTCCGGCACCTGCCCCTAGCATGCGCCAGCAATGATAGCCATTGCCGCAGCCGACATCCAGTACCAGACGGTATTGCAACGGCGCGATATGTTGCTTGAGACGGTTCCATTTCCAATGTGAACGCCATTCGGTATCGATGTCGATACCGAATAAATCGTAAGGGCCTTTGCGCCAGGGATGCAATTGCATCAATGTGTTTTTAAGCTGTTCCCGGGTAATACCTTTCAATTCAGCCGCCGTGCCGATGCGCACGACATCGCCGTCGAGTCGGCGTAGCGTGGACTTGTGCACCGGCAGTTGTTCGATCATGGTTTGCCATTTGGCCAATGTGCCGTGCTGCGACAGGTCATAGGCCAAAGCCAGTTGTTGCGGCAAGCTATCGACCCAGGCATCGGCTCCTGCTTCCCGCAATGCGGTATAAAGCTCTGAATAGTCTTCCATTAAAATCCAGGCATTGAATCGAAAGGTATATGTGGCGTCTGTGACGAGCGTATCAGGATTTGCTGACTGAATTTGAAGCCAGCGCTTCGTTATTGCGTGTGGCCAGATCTTCAATAACAGCGGCAAGTGAACCTTTACTCCTGACTTCATTGCTGAAAGTGGTACGGTAATTGGTTACCAGACTCACCCCCTCGATGACAATGTCATAGACTTTCCATTCGCCTTTAGTCAACAGCATTCGATAATCGACACCGATCGGTTGAATGCCGGGTTGCAGTACCTGCGTCCTAACAATGACTTTGGTCGCGTCCGGCGCCATCTTCAACGGTAAATAATGCACCGACCAATCCTTGAATTCGACAAAAGCCCGGGAATAAGTCCTGACCAAAAGTGTTTTAAACTCTTTTGTAAAACGCTGCCTTTCTTCCACGGTCGCTGTGCGCCAAAGTTTACCCAACACCAACGCTGAAATCCGGTTGAAATCCACATGCGGATAAATAACCGATTCGACAAAAACGTTAATTTGCGCAAAGTCTTTGGTAAAGCCCGGACTTTGCAATTTTTGTTTTAATTTCGTGGAAGCATTCTCAATGGCTTGCTGGGGCAACAGCAACTCCGCCGCACCGGCTTCCGATGCCGACCCGGCAGTTATCAACAACAGCCATAAAGTAAATGACAGAACGCTCCTTAAATGTTTGGTATTCATAAATATCCTCTAAAAAACAATCGATGTTGTACTTGCACTTTATTTTAATTCAGCATCTTCTGTAAAATCAAAATACAAAAAGTCCGTCTTCCCAACTTTTCGCCTCCGTATTCCCTGATATAATGACATCTACCTTACAGTAAGCCTTGTGCCATTTTACCCATAGCAATAATGACCTCCGACACCCTGAATTTTCCCTTTACCCGCCTGAGAAGAATGCGTTACCAGGCTTTTTCCCGCCGTCTGATGAGCGAGGCGCGGTTATCGGTTAACGATTTAATTTACCCGATGTTTATCACTGAAGGCGTCAACAAAAGCGAAAGCATCGCATCCATGCCGGGTATCGAGCGCCTGTCGCTGGATCGGCTGATCAAGGAAGCCGAACAGATTCATCGTCTGGGGATACCGGCCATCGCGCTTTTTCCGGTGACGCCACCCGCTAGGAAGTCGCTTGACGCCGCTGAAGCTTACAATCCGGAAGGCTTGGTTCAACGCACCGTGAGGGCATTAAAAAAAGCGTTCCCGGATTTGGGCGTTATCACCGATGTCGCTCTCGACCCTTTTACGTTGCATGGACAGGATGGCCTGATCGATGCGGACGGTTATGTCATTAATGATGAAACAGTCACGGTATTGACCCGGCAGGCCTTGTCTCACGCCGAGGCCGGAGCCGACATTGTAGCGCCTTCCGACATGATGGACGGCCGTATCGGCGCGATCAGGCAAGCTCTGGAACAACAGCGTTATCATAACACGCAAATTCTGGCTTATTCGGCAAAATACGCGTCGGCTTTTTACGGCCCTTTCAGGGATGCCGTGGGTTCATCGGCAAATCTTGGCAACAGCGATAAATCCAGCTACCAAATGGACCCGGCCAATTCCGACGAAGCTTTGCGTGAAATTCAGCTTGATTTACAAGAAGGCGCCGACATGATCATGATTAAACCGGGCATGCCTTATCTGGACATCATTCGCCGGGCGAAAGACCGTTTTGGCGTGCCGACTTTCGCTTATCAGGTCAGTGGCGAATACGCCATGCTCAAAGCGGCATCCATGAACGGTTGGCTGGACGAACGGCAGGTCGTTTTGGAAGCGCTGCTGAGCTTCAAACGGGCGGGCTGCGATGCGATTTTGAGCTATTATGCAAAGGCCGCCGCAGGCTGGCTTCAGCAATGACACCTAACAACCCACTCTGGAATTCAAACCATGTCCGAAGATCCGCTAATCATTGAAAGACGCAGGTTTCATATTGAAGAAGCCTTGTTGATTTTGTTGCTCATTCTCTCTTTGGTGGGCATAGGCATTACCGAATATACGGCAAACGACGGCTATGCTTACTGGCTTGTCATGGTTTTTGTGTTCGCGCTGGCGGCGATGATTATCGCCTGGCTGCAAAGCAAACACCGCGCCAGCGATTTTAAATCAATTTTACGCGACCAATCGCTGCACTGGGGCGTATCGCTGCTGGTTGTGGGCGCCGCATTTCTGATTCAGAATTCCGGCCGTATCGACACTACCAGCGCAGGCATCATGATTTCTTTGATTTTGGCGCTTTCCACCATTCTCGACGGCATTCGGGTCGGCTGGCGTTTCAGCATGGTCGGTTTTTATCTGGGCATATCGGCGGTACTGTCGTCCTTCTTCCAACATTCCATCTGGATAGAGTTGCTGGTCGCCGTCCTCATCGTAGCGGGCACCATTGCCTGGGAAGTCTGGCGCTACCGAAAAACATGAAGTTACCAACTACCGATCATTACGCCGTTTTCGGCGACCCTGTTGCGCACAGTAAATCGCCGCGTATCCATCGCGCTTTTGCAGCACAAACAGGACAAATGCTCGATTACAGCGCCCGACAAGTTTCGGCTGAGCAGTTTGAAACATCGGTTCAGGATTTCTTCGCCCATGGCGGCAAAGGCATTAATTGTACGGTTCCGTTAAAAGAGCTGGCCTGGCGTTTCGCCACTCGAAAAACAGCCCGGGCCGATGCCGCCAAAGCCGTCAATACGCTGGCATTAAAAGCCGATGGCTCGATTTTGGGCGACAATACCGACGGCATAGGGTTAATGACCGATTTAACGGTCAATCATGGGATTGAACTGAGCGGTCGCCGCATTTTGATTCTGGGCGCGGGCGGCGCTTGCCGAGGCATACTGGAACCTATCATCGGGCAACGACCACAGTCTGTTGTCATCGCCAATCGCAGTCCGGCTAAAGCAACTGAACTGAGCCTGGAATTTGCAGATACTTTTAATTTTGACACCTGCGGCTTTGACGGTCTGGCCGGTTTGTCATTCGATCTGATTATCAACGCCACTTCAGCCAGCCTGAGTGGTGATTTACCCCCTTTACCCGCCGGTTTACTGGCTGAAAACGGTGATTGTTACGACCTGGCTTATGCCGATCAGGCCACCGCTTTCGTGCGCTGGGGCCAAATCAATAACGCCCGGCACAGCCTCGACGGTTTAGGTATGCTGGTGGAGCAGGCGGCTGAAGCTTATCTGCTTTGGCGTGGCATCAGGCCCCAAACCGCAAGCCTTATCGCGCTGCTGAATTCCGAACGGAACTTTCAGGCACATTAAATCGCTTATTGTTTCACATATTCATTTTTTAACAGGATGTACTGCTCTGCCGAATATTCCAGAAACTCTTTTTCCTGTTCCGTCAAAGCTCTGGCCTGCCTCGCCGGTGAACCGATATAGAGAAAACCGCTGGTTAAAGTTTTTCCAGGCGGCACCAGAGCACCCGCCCCCAGCATGACATAATCTTCCAACACGGCACCAT
>PGZD01000116.1 GCA_002843155.1 Gammaproteobacteria bacterium HGW-Gammaproteobacteria-3 | reverse complement strand
AAGTGTTCAGCTTGAAACCAGAATCAGTGTTCAAGTTAAATCAGAATAGGTGTTCAGATTGGATCAGAATAGGTGTTCAGGTTGAGCCAGAATATGCACTTAGAACCATAAACCACTCAGCGGCCTCCGCCACGATGCGGGGGGGATCTTTTGTCGATCTCCGGAAGACATGTACTGTTAGAACTCCACGCTCAGGCACAGCACCATGGCTTGTACCATGTACTTTCTGATCATGCGATCACTGACGCCGAGTTTTTCGGCGATTTCAATGTAGGTAAGTCCATCAATCTGGGACATAAAAAATGCCTTACGTGCCTTTTCCGGTAAGCGATTAAGCAATTCATCAATTTCTTGGATGGTTTCCAGAATAATGGCATTTTCTTCCATTGACAACGAAGTGGCTTCAGGAAGCGCCGAAAGGCGTTCCAGATACACTTGTTCTAGCGTGGCGCGGCGCCAATGGTTTATCAGTAAATTTTTTGCGATGGTGGCGAGATAGGGTCTGGGCTCGTTCAAATCCGGTGTGCGGCCCGATGCCATCACGCGCACAAAGGTATCGTGCGCATGATCTTCTGCTTGCAAGCGACACTGCACGCGCTTGTCCAGCCATCCGAGCAGCCAGGAGTGATGCTCGCGATATAGCTGGGACAGGGCTTCATTCGCCAGCAATTCCGTCGCCATTAGTAACGCCTATTCATAATTAAAAGTTGTGCTTTCAAAGCGACATGCAGAATAGAGATCATAATTTTGGTTGCCTCACTTCATCCTAACGATTGTTGATGATGTATTTCCAAATCGGTTAGATTCTTGCTAAAGAACTGAAGGTCTAAGCAATAAATATGCCGCTAATCAAAATCAGAACTTTCTCCGTAGAACCTCAAATACATTAAGTCTAATGAATACAAGTTGTTAAGCGTGCGTGAAATTTCTATTTCTGCCAAAGCTTTAATCGTAAACCCACTGGCACAAAGCCATGGGCAATAGAAAATGTGTTAAATAACCTATTTTCTATGGAACACTAGGTGAAATGCCATGCTGTCAAGCGCGCCTAAACGCGCTTTGCAAGCTATGTGGAAATGATTGGGTTGATGACTTAGAAAGACGACAAAAGCTCATCGGATTTGCAATGAATGCGGATTGATTCGCTTGATAGATCTAACTACGCGGTAAGGTAATTGCGCAAACCAATATATACCGATTCGTTGACGGATTGAGCAAGCCAGATGTTACTGCTCGACCGTCACAAACGACAACTTGCCGATCCCCGAGCGCTGCGCACTGGCCATCACCTTGGCCACGGATTCAAAAACCGCCGCCTTGTCGGCTTGTAATTGCACGCTGATGTCGGGATCGCGCTCTTGCAGGGTTTTCAGTTCGGCTTCCAAACTGGTTAACGGCACGGCCTTGTCATCCAGTAAGGCTTCACCGCTGGCGGTGACTGCGAGGATGGCGACGTGTTTATCCGGCGTCGGCTCGGTCTGTTCGGTTTTCGGCAGTTTGACCTTGACCACTTGCGTCAGTAGCGGTGCGGTGACGATAAACACCACCAACAGCACTAACATCACATCCACCAACGGCGTAACGTTGATGTCACTCATTTCGCCGCCGTCATCTTCGCTGGGAAATTGCATCGCCATGATCAGATCTCCTGAGGTTGTGATGCGGGTTGGCTTAAGTCGTGTTCGATACAACTGCGTAAAAAGTCGGTCGCGATATGCTCCAGACTGGCCAGGACTTGGCGGTTTTGGCGCAGGAAGACGTTGTAGGCAATCACCGCCGGAATCGCCACGGCAATGCCCAAGGCCGTCGCTATCAAAGCTTCGCCAATGGGACCGGCGACCACTTCCAGGCTGGCCGTGCCTTGCGCACCAATGTCTTTCAAGGCGTGCATGATGCCCCACACCGTGCCGAACAAACCGATGAAGGGCGAGGTACTGCCAATACTGGCAAGCCAACCCAAGCCAGAATCCAGCAAGGCTTTTTCCTTTTGAATTTGCTGACGCAAGGCGCGTTCGATCAGTTCGTGCCAGGCGGCGTGCTGGGTTTGCCGGTCATGCGGCAGGCTTTGCGCACGGGCATAGGTTAGTCGACCCACGCTTAACACCCGTCCGGCTTGAACCGCCAAAGGATTTTTAGGATGGTTGTCGATCGCATCCAGAGTTTCCAGGGACACGGTACCACTCAAGCGTTGCAACAACTTATGGTTACGGTAACGGTGCCAGGCGATTTCACCGGCCTTAAGCAAAATCACGCTCCAGGTGAGCAGGGAAAAGCAGCCCAGCAGGCATAGAGTGCCATCGACGATGGCGGTTTCGGAAAAGCTAAAAAAGTGGTCCATAAGGTTCTCGTTATTGTTTTAGGTTTTTAAAAATCTTGGCTTGGCAGTCATCCTTGCGGCGCCCGGATCATCCTTAATCAGGGCTATCAACATCTGTGTCGTCCGACCCAGGTAGGCGGGGCGGGCTGCCCCCTGTTGGGGGAGGCGAGGTTCATCAATCCAGCTCAAACACAATCGGTACCGTCACCCAACTGGCTTCGGCGCTGTCACCGCGCTTGGCCGGTACGAAGCGCCATTGCTTCACCGCCTCCAATGCCGACTCATCCAGCGTGTCGTGATTGCTGGAACGCTGAATGTTGACTTGCAGCGCCTTGCCATCCGCCCCGACATACACCCGCAGCAACACCATGCCTTGCCAATGCCGTTGCCGGGCGATCATGGGATATTTCGGCTTGGGGTTGTTCAGATACGCGGCATTGCTGTCCGCCGGCACATAAGTGTCATTGCGCGGTGCGGCCAGCGCATTGTGATTTAACGCCTGGGGCGCGGCAGCGGTTGGCTGAGCAGGCGTGGCCGGTTCCGGTTCTTGGACGGTTTTGCGTTCATCCACTTGCTTGACCAGACGTTCCGACGGTTTTGGCTTAGGCTTGGGTTTGACTTTGGGCTTATCCAGCTTGGGCGGCACGACCGGTTTTGCCGGTTGCGGTGGCGCAATCGGTTGGTTGACCACCGGCGACGGCGGTGCCGATAGTTCCATAGAAATCATCGGCAACGGCGCTGCGGCCGAAAACGGCAGTGGTGCCGGACGGCTGACATACCAAAACAACAAACCGCCGTGCAGCAAGGCCGCAACCATTACGGCTGAAGTGACGGCCAGCGAACGCCGATAGCGGTTAGTCGGTATCGGCGCCGACAGTAAAAACGGCTGTGGATCCGGCAAGCCTTGTGCCGCTTGGATAAACGAACGCTGGTTTATCGACAGTCCCGCCGTTTGCGTGATCGAATGCCACAGTGCCAACATCACCGTCCCCCCGTCAAATTAAGATTGGGCGTGTCGGTGTCCTGCGTGGCATTACGATGGGTGGTCAGGCGCTCAATCGGACTCAACGCTTTGCTATCCAGACGCATACCGTGAGCCGAACGCGACAGCTGGCTTTCCAGTTGCTGCATCTGAAGTTGCAAGGACTCGTGGTTTTGCAAAATCAACTGAATCTGCTCTTGCAGAAACTCAAAGTGAATCTGAAAGTAACGTACCGCCGGGAATACGTCGGCGGCTTGTTCAGCGGGTACCACCATCGGCGGATCGCGCCTGACTTTCTTGCGGGGTTTACTTAACCCAACTTCGTCACCTAATAACGAAGTTCCCCGCCATTTCAATCAGTTAAAAATTTTAACTACTGTCGGTTGGCACTACAGATTTTTTGCTG
>PGZD01000044.1 GCA_002843155.1 Gammaproteobacteria bacterium HGW-Gammaproteobacteria-3 | reverse complement strand
GCCGAACAGCAACTGGCCGAGGCCAGCACCGACCAGCTTGAGCACTGGATAGACAGGATACTGGATGCGCCAACGCTGAAAGCGGTATTTGACGTATAAGTCGGTCATTCATACGAACGGTTTGTGTAGGTTCGATTAGCGTAATCGGACGCATGTTGACGCATGTTATTGAGACAGGTGTTATGATCAAAGCTTTCCAAAACGGGAAAGTGCTGTAAATTGGGTTGCACACTTTTTGCAACCCGGCATGGATATTGTAATCGCCCGGTAAACCGGTCTCTACGGCCTTAAACTTTATTCAAAATCAATTCCAGCACCAGTTTGCTGCCAAAATAGGCCAGTAACAGCAATACAAATCCCGCCAGTGTCCAGTGCACCGCTGTTTGTCCGCGCCAGCCATAGCGTATTCTGCCGAACAGGAGTCCGGTAAAAATGAGCCAGGCGATAATCGACAGCACCGTTTTATGTACCAGATGCTGGGCGAATAAATCCTCGATAAAAAGAAAGCCTGTGATCAGGGAAATCGACAGGAAAAACAACCCCAACAAAATCATTTGAAACAATAAAGATTCCATGGCTTGCAAAGGCGGCAGTGAGGCAATCAGGCGTTTGGGCTGGTGGCTTCTCAGTTGTCGGTTCTGAATGGCCAGTAAAATAGCTTGCAGGGCGGCGATGTTAAGCAGGCTGAAGGCCGTGATCGAGCTGAGGATATGGGTATTCATTTGCCAGTTATGAGTGGATACGACATGCAATTCTTCCGGGTACAGCATATCCAGTCCAAGCATAGCGGCGGCCAGCGGAAATACGATGACACCCAGTTTTTCCACTGGTTTATTGAGTACGGCTATCAATAACAGCAGGGCAACCAGTAATGCCATCAGCGATGCCGTGTTGAAAAACCCGAAATTAAAGTATCGCCTTTGACTGAAAATGAGCGCCGCATAGAGGCTATGCAGGCCTGCGGCGGCCCAAGCCAGATAAAGGGGCGTGCGTTTGGGCGTTGCGGCGTTATAGGTCTCTTTGGCGATGAGGGTGGCACTGACGCTATACAGCGCGATAGAAAAAATTCCGGCTATGATTGCGTTCATGATATGTGGCTGGTGTGGTGGCGTGACAAGAATAATCAAAAGGAAGATCGACAGGTTATGGTAAACTATTGGGCTGAATAGTCCTAGCCCGCGTTTGAGTGGGCATGGCACAGCTTATAACCCGATAATGAAAATGCAGCCATGTTTGATAATTTAACCGATCGTTTAAGCTCATCCCTCAAAAAAATCAAAGGTCAGGGCCGCCTGACGGAAAGTAATATCAAGGACACCTTGCGCGAAGTTCGCATGGCTTTGCTTGAAGCCGATGTGGCTTTGCCGGTGGTTACGGATTTTATCGAGCGTATCCGGGAAGGTGCGCTCGGGCAGACGGTGCAAACCAGTCTTTCGCCGGGTCAGGCATTGATCAAGCTGGTACAGGCCGAGCTGGTCAAGGTGATGGGCGAAGCCAACGAAGAACTCAATCTCAAAGCCGTGCCGCCTGCAATCATTTTAATGGCGGGCTTGCAGGGCGCCGGTAAAACCACCACCGTGGCTAAATTGGGGCGCTTTTTGCAGGAAAAGCACAAGAAAAAAGTCGGCGTGGTCAGCGTCGATATTTATCGCCCGGCCGCAATCAAGCAATTGCAGACTTTGGCGGACGATTTATCGCTGACATTTTTCGACAGTCACAGTTCGCAAAATCCTGTCGATATAGCCAACGAAGCGATCGATGCCGCGAAGAAAAAGTTTCTCGATGTGTTGATTGTCGATACTGCCGGGCGCTTGCATATCGATGAAGAGATGATGAGCGAAATCAAGGCTCTGCATGCGGCGATAAATCCGGTGGAAACCTTGTTTGTGGTCGATAGCATGACCGGTCAGGATGCGGCCAATACCGCTAAAGCTTTTAACGACGCCCTGGCGTTGACCGGTGTGGTACTGACCAAGGCGGATGGAGATGCCAGAGGCGGAGCGGCGTTGTCGATTCGTCACATTACCGGCAAACCTATCAAGTTTATCGGTGTTGGCGAAAAAACCGATGCGCTGGAGCCTTTTTATCCCGATCGTGTCGCTTCCCGTATTTTGGGTATGGGCGATGTGCTGGGTCTGATTGAGGAAATCGAGCAAAAAGTCGATAAGGCAAAAGCCGAAAAACTGGCCCGTAAATTACAAAAAGGCAAAAGTTTTGATCTGGAAGATTTACGCGAACAATTGATGCAAATGCAAAGTATGGGCGGTGTGGGCGCGTTACTGGACAGATTGCCGGGCATGAATGAGGTGCCCAAGGAAATGAAGGATAAAGTCAATGACAAGGATTTGGCGCGACAAGTCGCCGTGATCAATTCCATGACTATGCAAGAGCGCCGTTACCCCGATCTGATCAAAGGCAATAGAAAAAAACGTATCGCCGAAGGTTGCGGTCAACAATTGCAGGATGTCAATCGTATTCTCAAGCAGCATAAAATGATGGAAAAAATGATGAAGCGCTTCAAAAAAGGCAATATGGCCAATATGGTGCGTGGCCTGAAATCCAATATGCGTGGAATGAGAATGTAGTTAGGGCCAGTTTCGGATTAAGTGTTTTTGCGCTGCTTCGGGTTTAGACGGCAGTTGCCGGAAGAGAGAGTTGGGTCAGGATAGCCTTCTACAAACCAGGCGGTTGATAAATTGTTTCGATGAAAGTGCATTTTATTCTTCACTTATAAAAAAAAATGCGTAGAATAGTCGGATTGAATTTTTAGTTAATGTTTTCGAGGAAATTAGATGGTAAGCATTCGTCTTTCCAGGGGTGGCGCTAAAAATCGTCCCTTCTACCATGTTGTTGTTACAGATAGCAGAAGCAGCCGTGATGGCCGCTACATCGAGCGATTGGGTTTTTTTAATCCGTTGGCTCGCGGAAATGAAGAAAGATTGCAATTGGATACGGCGCGCATTGCTTTTTGGCAGGAAAGAGGCGCCCAGCCTTCTGACCGCGTTGCCAGCTTGATTAAAGACGCGAAAAAAGCACTCGCATAAGACAAGTCTTTGGCCGCGCAGGATTTGATCGAGGTCGGTGAAATCTCCGGCGTTTTTGGTCTGAAAGGCCTGGTCAAAGTATTTTCATTTACCGAGCCGCGCGAAAATATTTTGTCGTACTCGCCGTGGTTGTTGCAAAAAGGTTCTTTGCGCAAAACCCTCGCTGTTGATGGCGGCCAGCGTCAAGGTAAGAATATCGTCGCGCATCTCGATGGTATCGACGACCCGGATGCGGCGGCGAGTCTTAAAGGCTGGAAGATTTTTATCGGGCGCGGGCAGTTGCCGAAAACGCCCGATAATGAATATTACTGGGCGGATTTGATTGGCTTGAAAGTCGTCAATCAAAATGGCGTTGCTTTGGGTGTTGTCGATTACCTGCTGGAAACAGGCGCCAATGATGTGCTGGTCGTAGCAGGTGAAACAGAACACCTGATCCCTTTTGTTTCAGGGCAGGCGATCATCGAGGTGAATCCGGAAGAAGGTGTTATCGTCGTCGATTGGGATCCCGATTTTTAATGCCTAAGACCTATGCGTTTTGATGTCATAACCTTGTTTCCCGAAATGGTCGATGCCGCCGCGCGTTTTGGCGTTACCGGAAAAGCCATAGAAAAAGGTATTGTTCATTTATCGATCTGGAATCCCAGAGATTTCACCCTTGATCGGCACGGCACTGTCGATGACAGGCCCTACGGCGGCGGGCCGGGTATGGTGATGAAATATCAACCTTTATGCGATGCTGTTGCCGCAGCGAAACAAAGCGGCGCCTCCGATCGAGCGAAAGTGGTTTATTTGAGTCCTCAGGGCCGTCCCCTTACTCAGTCTTTGCTGGCTGAGGCGGCGCTTGGCGCCCCGCTTGTTTTAGTGGCCGGGCGCTATGAAGGTCTGGATCAGCGCTTTATCGACAAGGTGTGCGATGAACAATGGTCGCTCGGCGACTATGTTATCAGTGGCGGAGAATTGGCGGCGCTGATCGTGATAGACGCTATTACCCGGTTGTTGCCGGGCGTGCTGGGCGATGAAGATTCGGCGAAACAGGATTCGCACAGCGACGGGATTCTGGATTATCCGCATTTCACCCGGCCGGAAATTGTCGAGGGTAGCACCGTGCCGGAAGTGTTGTTAAGCGGTGATCATGCGGCTATAGCGCGTTGGCGAGCCAAACAGGCACTGGGGCGAACCTGGAAAAATCGGCCCGATTTGCTGGAGAACAGGCAGTTGAGCGCTCAACAGCGGCGGCTGCTGGAAGAATTTAAACTTGAAGATGATGTTAAAGGGTGTGGTAATGAGCAATATTATTGATGAATTGGAAGCGCGGCAACTTAAAACGGATATTCCTGTTTTTAATGCGGGCGATACCGTGGTTGTCAACGTTAAAGTAAAAGAAGGTGAGCGTGAAAGATTGCAGGCTTTTGAAGGCATTGTCATCGCAAAACGTAATCGCGGCCTGAATTCTGCGTTCACCGTCAGAAAAATCTCTCATGGCGAAGGTGTCGAACGTGTGTTTCAGACACATAGTCCGATTATCAGCGACATAAAGGTCAAGCGTCGGGGGGATGTGCGCCGCGCAAAATTGTATTATCTGCGTGACCTGACCGGTAAGGCTGCGCGTATCAAAGAAAAAATTTGATACGGGTGGGTTTATTCGGACGGTACGGAAAAAAGGCAGCCTGGGCTGCCTTTTTTTATGCCGGAGACAAACTTGAATGACACTGAATAACAGAGCCGAAATTGACCGTTTTTTAGATAGCTTATGGGCGGAGCAGGGCGTCAGTGAAAATACTCTGGCAGCTTATGGCAGCGATTTGAAAATTTTTGCCAAATGGCTGCAAGGGCGTGAGAGTTCTCTGCTTGAGGTTACGGCGCCGGATGTTTCCGAATTTTTGTCGTACCGCTATGACCAGGGTATCGGCAATCGTTCGAGCGCCCGGATTGTTTCGACGCTGAGGCATTTTTACGGCTATCAGCTCAGGGAAAACAAAATAGCTTGCGATCCGACCGCCTTGATCGAAATGCCTTATGTGGGCAGGAAGCTCCCCGGCTCCTTGACCGAAAGCGATGTGGAATTGCTGCTCGCTGCGCCGGAAACCACAAATCCTTTGGGTTTCAGGGATAGGGCCATGCTGGAAATGTTGTATGCGACCGGTTTGCGGGTATCGGAGCTGGTGGATTTACGCCTGGAACAGGTCAGTTTCAGACAAGGTGTAGTTCGGATTACCGGCAAAGGCAATAAAGAAAGGCTGGTGCCGGTCGGAGAAGAAGCGATGAGCTGGCTGGCGGCTTACAACGAAGGCGCCCGGAAAAATATCCTGGGTCAGCGGCAATGCCCTCATGTGTTTGTGACGCAGCGCGCGGCGGGTATGACAAGACAGGCATTTTGGCATATCATCAAACGCCACGCCAAACAGGCGGGTATAGTGAAAGCATTGTCGCCACATACGTTGCGTCATGCTTTTGCCACGCATTTATTGAATCATGGCGCCGATTTGCGCGTCGTGCAATTATTGCTGGGACACTCGGATTTATCCACGACGCAAATTTATACGCATATCGCGCGGGAAAGATTAAAAGACCTGCATTCAAAATATCACCCCAGAGGCTAAATCAGCATGGCGCAGATTATTCATCCTTCGGCCTGCATCGCGGCGGGCGCAACACTGGCGGACAATGTAACGGTCGAACCTTTTGCCGTGATCGAAGACGATGTGAGCATCGGTGCGGGCTGTCGGATTGGCGCCCATGCCGTGGTGCAACGCTGCGTGACCCTGGGTTCCGGCAACATTTTGCATCCCCATGCAGTGCTGGGCGGACTGCCTCAGGATCTGGGCTTTAAAACGGACACGCCGTCCCGGCTTGTCATTGGCGATAACAATATTTTCAGGGAAGGCTTCACCGCACACCGTGCCTCGCAGCGGGATGCTGCGACGCGGATCGGTTCAAATTGTTATTTTATGAATAACAGCCATGTTGCTCATGACTGTGTTATTGGCAACCGGACTATTTTTGCCAATAATGTCGCTATCGGCGGTCATGTTGAAATAGGCGATAACGTATTCATGGGCGGCGGCGCGGTGGTGCATCAATTTTGCCGCATAGGTTCTTATGCGATTGTTCAGGGGACGACCGGGCTGAACAAGGATGTGCTGCCTTTTATGCTGATAGGCGGACGTCCGGCCCGGCATTATCGTTTGAACACCGTGGGCTTGCGGCGGGCCGGTATCACGGGTGATCGCTACAAAGTCCTGGAAGCGGCTTTTCGTTTGCTGAAAAATAAAAAAAGCCTGACCGATCTGCCCGAGACCGAAGAAATCAAACAGCTAAAAGCATGGTTGGCGGTCAAATCCCGGCGCGGTGTGCACGGCTTTATCGAAATATCCAGCAAGAATAGTGACAATGAGTCAGGTTCTATGTGAGACAGCCTCTTCAATTCGGGTTAAAATGCTATTATGCTTTTTTAACCCAATTTTGCCCCTCACCTAGCGTTAGGTGAAGGGCCGACATGAGTTTGTGCCGTGCCTACCGGCACGGCAGGCCGAAATTTGAAGTGCGAAAAGTATAATATGCCGATAGCGCGAATTCTCTCGTAAATGTTGCCATGAACTTTTTGCAAGCAGGCATAGAATGACGATATTAATGATAAAACTAACGGAAGGGACAGCTAAATGACTGAAATAACTGATGTGCCGAGTCCTTTTTGCGGCATTGGAACCGACGATCTGGTCATCGCGGTCGAAGGCGTTTCGTTGACAGTGACAAAAAATGGTTGCGCGGTCAATACTCCCGCATTTGAACAGGCTATCACCGATATAGCACCAAGAATTGCAGGCAAGGAAGTCAGTCTGGACGTGGCTGTAACCAAAGCCGCCGCGTTATTGAAAGACACCCGGCAGCCGGTGTTTGGCGGCTGTGCAACCGACGTGAATGGTATGCGGGCGTTGTTGGCGCTGGCCGATAAAAGCGGTGCGGTGGTCGATAATATGAATTTTACCGGCGCGCGCCGGAATTTTTTGGCGCTGCAGGATTCGGGCTGGATGAATACCACGCTGGCTGAAGTCAAAAACCGCTGCGATTTGCTATTGATAGTTGGCGTCGATCTGGAGCGTTTTGCGCCGCGATTTTTTGAGCGCTATCTCTGGTGCGAGGCGGCCATGTTTTTGGCCGATACCGGTCAGCGCGAAGTGATCTATTTAGGTAAGGCGCCTTCGGGTAAGGCATCGACTTCTCCCAAAGGCCGCAAAGCGCAGGTTTTTGCCTGTGCCGATGCGGATTTGCCGGAAGTTTTGGCGGTATTGAGAGCTTTGGTCAAAGGCCATCCGGTTCGGGCCGAGGCGGTCGGCGGTATTGCCGTGTCCGATTTACAGATGATTGCCGGGAAGCTGCAAGCCGCCCAATACAGCGTGGTGACCTGGGCTGCGGCCGCGTTGGCGTTCAGTCAGGCCGAGCTGAGCGTGCAAATGCTGTGTGAAATAGTTAAAGATATCAACAATCAAAACACGCGGTGTTCCGGTTTGCCGTTAGGCGGCAAGGACGGCGATCAAACGGCCAATCAAGTGTGCGGCTGGACTACGGGTTTTCCGGCGCGCACGCGGTTTTCCGGCGGTTTTCCCGAGTATGATCCGTTTTTGTATGATACCCGGCAAATGCTCGATCGAGGCGAGGCCGATGCCCTGGTCTGGGTGCAGGCTTTCAACGCCGACTCAACGCCGCCCAAAACCACTCTACCGACTATCGTCCTGGGCCGTTCGGGCATGGTTTTCGAACGTGAGCCGGATGTTTTTATTCCGGTCGGTACACCCGGCGTCGATCATGCCGGTCATGCCTATCGCATGGACAACGTGGTGGCGATTCGCTTGAAAAAATTGCGCGACTCCGGTTTGCCGAGTACGGCACAGGTGCTGGCCGCCATTGAACAGGCCCTTTAGGTAACGATTATGCTGATAAAATTAACAGGTGGTAAAGTCTACGATCCGGCAAACGGGATTGACGGCAAGCAACAGGATATTTACATACAGGACGGGCGTATCGTCAACAAACCCGGGTTGGATGTGCAGATTGACCAGGAATATAACCTGAAAGGCAAGGTCGTGATGTCCGGCGCTATCGACATGCATACCCATATCGGCGGCGGTAAGGGCAATATCGCAAGGACTTTGTTGCCCGAAGATCACCGCGCCGATCCTGTGGCGCGTACCGCTATTACCCGTTCAGGCTGCGGTCATGCCATGCCGAGCACTTTCGTGACCGGCTACCGTTATGCCGAGATGGGTTATACCGCAGGGTTCGAGCCGGCCGTATTGCCGGTCAACGCGCGTCAGGCGCACATGGAAATGGGCGATATACCGATTCTGGACAAAGGCGGTTATGTCATGCTCGGCAGCGACGATTATTTGTTGCGCCTGTTGACCGCTAAAAAAGACCAGAAAGCAGTCAACGACTATGTCGCCTGGACGCTGAATGCCGCCAAAGCTATCGGCGTCAAAGTCGTCAACGCCGGGGGCATTAACGCCTTTAAATTCAATCAGCGCAAGCTGGATCTCGATGAGAAGAATGCCCATTACGAGGTGACGCCCCGGCAAATTCTGCAAACACTGGCGACGGCGGTCAAGGAATTGGGCATCCCGCATCCTTTGCATGTGCACGGCTGTAATCTGGGTGTGCCGGGCAATGTCGAAACCACGCTGGATACCATTCAAGGTATCGGCGGGCTGCCGATGCATTTGACCCATATTCAGTTTCACAGTTACGGCACCGAAGGCGATTTCAAGTTTTCATCCGGCGCCGCGCGTATTGCCGAAGCGGTCAATAAGCATAAAAATATCACCATCGATGTCGGTCAGGTTCTGTTCGGACAAACGGTGACGGCATCCGGCGACAACATGCGCCAACACGCCAATCACAAACTGGCCAACCCGAACAAATGGGTGTGCATGGATATCGAATGCGATGCAGGCTGCGGCGTCGTACCTTTTAAATACAGGGATCAGAATTTTGTCAACGCGCTGCAATGGGCGATTGGCCTTGAAACCTTTTTGCTGGTGGACGATCCCTGGCGTATTTTTCTGACCACCGATCATCCAAATGGCGCGCCATTTACCAGTTATCCGCATTTGATCCGCCTGTTGATGGACAAAAGTTTCCGCAACGAAATGTTGGCGACACTTCATCCCGAAGCGCAAAAAATGACTACGCTGGCCTCCATAAACCGTGAATATACGCTCAATGAAATCGCCATCATGACCCGTGCCGGAGCCGCCAAACTGATTGGCCTTGAAGATCGTGGCGGTCTGGGCGCGGGAAACTGGGGCGATATTACGGTGTACACCGAAAATGCCGACCGGCAACTTATGTTCGAGAAACCGGATTATGTGTTCAAGAATGGCGAGCTGGTGGTAAAAGACGGCAAGGTGGTAAAGGTCACATGGGGCACCACGCATATCGTCAAACCGGATTGGGATACCGCCATCGAGAAAGATTTGCAAAAATATTTTGACCGTTATCTGACCATGAAATTAGGTAACTTTAAAATCAGCGATGATGAAATCACCGAAGACGGGCGCGGCAGTCTGACGGCGCATCCATTGCGAAACGGGGTTTGAATGATAGAGTTCCGTGGGCCGAATAAGCACTTTGCGCTTCCCGGCCTACGGGAGCGCTTCCTGTTGGGCAGGCTGAATAATTACTGGGTACCCGCGATTTAGCCATCGTTGATATTGCGTTGCAAGAGTTTGTTGAAAATCATCTGTCGCCACAGGTGCGAGGCCAACCGTCATTATAAAAATGGCGCTGTACTAGAGTTGCTGCTGAGGGTTTTGAATGCCGGAAATAAGTCGGTTTTTGGGAATTATTATTTTCATGTATTTTGACGAACATAATCCGCCGCATTTTCATGTCAAATACAACGAATATAAAGCCATTGTAGAAATTCAATCGCTGAATATTTTATACTCATCGCAGATCAAATTTCGGCCCCTCACCTAACGCTAGGTGAGGGGCCGAATTTTGAAGTGCGAAAGGTATAGTCGGCTATCTGCCTGGAAAAGTGCGTGGACTGGTTGAAGAATGGGCGAAACTACATCAACAGGAATTACTGGAAATGTGGCGCACAAAAAACTTTCATAAAATAAAACCCTTGGTATAAGAATATGGTTATTACTGTAAAAGCGGCCAAATACCTTGAAAATTATCGGTTAAGCCTGGTTTTCGATAGCGGAGAGTCAGGCCACGTCGATTTACAAGACCTGGTATTTAAATATGATGCCGCATCGCCGTTACGCGACATCAATTATTTCAAAACCTTTCGCTTGGACGAATGGGCGACGGTGATTTGGGATTGCGGCTTCGATGTGTCGCCTGAAACACTTTATGAAAGAGCAACCGGAAAACGTGTAAATTGGCTGCAATAGATGAAAAAAACACTGAACAACGAGTATAAAACATGATTATTAACGGTGTAACCATCGATAAAACTTTTGCCGAAGCTTTTCCGATGAAGGCGACGCGCGCTATTATCACGGCGCAGAATGAAAAATGGGCGATGATTTCGGCTCAGGCCATGACCGGTTTTGCCACTTCGGTGATTGCCTGCGGCTGCGAAGCCGGCATCGAACGGGTGTTAAGTCCCGAAGAAACGCCAGACGGCCGCCCCGGCGTCGCCATCATGATTTTTGCGATGGGCGGCAAGGGCCTTGCCAAGCAACTGGAAACTCGCGCCGGACAATGCGTGTTGACGTCCCCGACTTCGGCGTTATTTGCCGGTATCGATGCCGACAAGCAAATTCCCCTGGGCAAGAATCTGCGTTATTTCGGCGATGGTTTTCAAATTTCCAAGCTGATCGACGGCAAGCGTTATTGGCGGGTGCCGGTCATGGATGGTGAGTTTTTGACCGAAGCTACGACCGGGCAGGTTGACGCCGTCGGCGGCGGCAATTTTCTGGTGCTGGCCGAGTCGCAGCCACAGGCTTTAGCGGCCTGCGAAGCGGCAATCGAGGCTATGCGCAAGATTCCGAACGCGATTATGCCGTTTCCGGGCGGCGTGGTGCGTTCCGGTTCCAAAGTCGGATCAAAATACAAAGCCTTGGGCGCCTCGACTAATGATGCATTTTGCCCCACTTTAAAAGGTATAACTCAAACCGATTTGTCGCCGGAAATCGAATCGGTAATGGAAATCGTCATTGACGGCTTGACCAAAGAAGACATCGATAAAGTCATGCGCGTAGGTATCCGGGCCGTTTGCGATTTGGGTGCCGATAACGGTATCCGCCGCATCAGTGCCGGTAATTATGGCGGCAAATTGGGACCTTTCCACTTCCATTTGCAGGAGATCATGGCATGAGCGCACTGACTTTTACCTTGAAAAACAGACCCGACCAGCGCGTCGATATGTCGCCCTTGGTTTGTCAAAAACTGGCGGGGCTGACGCCTGCCGAAATTGGCGCGCTTGAATTGCAGAGCGGCAAGCGTAAAGTGCGCGTCGATGCGTTATTTAATATTGCGGGCGCCGATGCCCAAAACATGGTCATCAAAAACAGTTTCGGCAAGCTGGATTTTATCGGTAAAGCGCTTCATGGTGGCAGTATTGCCGTTGAAGGCGATGCCGGGGCTTATCTGGGCCTGGGGATGGCCGGCGGAACTATTCATGTATCCGGTAATGCGGGCATCTTTGCCGCCTGCGAGATGAAAGAAGGCATGATAACGATAGCGGGCGATGTCGAGGATTTTTTAGGCGCGGCCTTGCCGGGCAATAAAATGGGCATGAAAGGCGGTACGGTTTTAATCAAAGGCAATGCCGGTGAACGGGTCGGCGACCATATGCGTCGCGGCACTATCCTGATCGAAGGCGATGCGGGCGATTATTGCGGCTCCCGAATGACGGCCGGAACCATCGCGGTGATGGGGCAAACCGGTAAATACCTGGGCTATGCCATGCGCCGGGGCACTTTATTGTTATGGCGCGCACCGCATTTATCCGCGCGTTTTAACGACTGCGGCGCCCATACCCTGGCGTTTTTGCCGATATTGTTCGCCTCATTCAGACAACTGAATTCCAGATTCGCCGACCCCGCGTTGGCGTTTAATCGGGTACGGCGGTTTGGCGGCGACCTGTCGGAAATGGGCCGAGGCGAAGTGTTGGTCAAGATGTAGCGGGCAGGGCGGCAATTATGGGGACTGAAGTTTCGGAGAAGGCGTATGAAGCATCGGTCGATGAGGTAGAGCTTACGCCCCGCGTATTATTGATCGATCTGGAAAATTGCCCGAAACAAGTACATCAGCTCATGGAAAATCTGGCGTCTTATTCCCAGGTTGTCGTTTGTTACGCGCACAGCGGCGCCAGAGTTCCGCTTGACTGGATCGTGCCGCTCACGGCAACGGTCAACGACAACCGCCTGAAAATTGTAAAAATGCCGAACGGTGGTAAAAATTCCGCCGATTTCGGCATAACTTTCTGGGCTGGCGTGTTGATGGCGCAGTTGCCGGAAAATACCCATTTCGATGTCGTGTCCGATGATGCCGACCTGGATCATGTGGTCAGTTTATTGATCAGCCAACAACGTAGCGCGGCGCGAATAGGTGTCAAAAAAGCGGAAGCAAAAATTATGCAGCCGCAGCCGCTACCGAGGCCCCCTGATGCCGTGATTCAGGAATATTGTTTGCATCTTGCCAAACACAATAAAAGTCGCCCGGTCAAAAAGGAAACCTTGCTGAACAGCATTAACAGTAAATTCAAGAACAACGCCATCAATCCTGAAGCGGTGTGCGATGAGCTGGGCCGATACGGGGCGATTGCCGTCAAGGACAACCGGATCAGTTACAATCAGCAGAAAATAGAGGAATTGGCGGCACAGTTAGAGGCATAGGCCGGGCACTCACCTGCGGCGGACAAGTTGCCCGCCGCAGGTGAGAAACAAAAATCGGGCGCTAAAGCCCCGCGTCAGATTTTGCCGTCCAGACCCATTTGAAAATACTTATGGGTTATTTTATCCTGGTTTTCCAGCAGCCAGTCGATATCCGGAGTGTGGGTCATGGCTTTATGGATGGCTTGCGCCATGGCTTTGCGGTGGATGTCGAAAAGAATCCGGTGATCCAGATTGTCATCGGTGGCGACGCTGGGATTGAGCCAGACCGAGCAGATAATGCCCAGGTCGTTGGCTTTTTCTTTGGGGATGTCGCCTACGCGGACTGCATCCAGCACCCCGTTGGCGATAGCAGCTTGTACCGTTCCCATTAAAATATTGGTGTAACGGCTGTTGTTGACGGTCACTTTGCTGACCATCAGAGTTACGGGGCGAACTTGAATATCGGTATTTAATATTGCGAAAACCCGCGAGTGGCCTTTGACTTGATCGCCCGTCAGCGTCGCCAGGGCGGTGCCGACCGGGCCATCCAGTTCGCCGATAACGATTTCAGGTTCAGCCGCCGTGCCGGGCGGGCCTCCTGCAACCAGGGCTTCACCGGTCCGCATAATGATTCTTTCACTCATATCAGGCTCCTTTTTCTAAATACATTATTGAAACTATGGGTTAGCAGTTAGAATAACATATTTTAATGACATGCTTGAAGCCATGGCGACGTCTGCTACCTTAACGACAAGCGATCACAACCGTAACGCGGCAGGATTGAAGTATATCTATCCCGTGATCTCAAGGCGTGCGGGCGGCTTGTCGATTGGGGTCAATTTCAATGTCAACAATGCCTGCAATTGGCGTTGTTTATACTGTCAGGTACCCGGGTTGCAACTGGGGGCGCCGCCCGCCATGGACTTTCAGTTATTGGAGCGGGAGTTACGCTTGTTTTTGACCGATGTCCTGCAAGGTGATTTTTATGATCGTTTTCAGTTCGATCAGGAACACCGCGTGATTAAAGATATTGCTATTTCCGGCAATGGTGAGCCGACCAGTCTGAGCGATTTCGATCGTGCCGTCGAATTGATTGGGCGTATCGCCACAGAGCTGAAAGTTTTTCCGGAAAGTCATTTTGTGTTGATCAGTAACGGCAGTTTGGTGCATCAGGCCGGTGTGCAGGCGGGGCTTATGACGCTGAAACGCTACGGCGGCGAAGTCTGGTTCAAGTTCGACAGCGCCACTGAGGTCGGGCGAAAACTTATCAACAATACCGCGCAATCTTTGGTGCGGGCAAAAGAGAACCTGTTATTGTCGGCCCGTCTGTGTCCAACCAAAATTCAAACCTGTCTGGTCGATTATTGCGGGCAGGGCTTGTCAGCCATTGAGCGGGACGCTTATGTCAGGTTTCTGGCGCAATTGAAGCCCAAAACGAATATCCGGAAGGTTATGCTTTACACACTGGCGCGGCCTTCGTGTCAGCCCGAAGCCGGGCAAATAAAACCCTTGCCGGTTGAAGTGATGACACACTTGGCCGATGCCGTCCGCGCGCTGGGTTTCGATGTCAGCGTAAGTGTGTGATGTGACGCGGCTCTGCTGAAGCCGATACTGTCAGGTTCTGATGTCAAGTAAGCTGCCGATTGTTTTTTGTTCGGATTGAAGTATTTTAACGGCGGCCGAAGTTTCCAGTTCGGCCTGGTTAAGGCTTAAAACCGGTTTGATGAGGTCTGCCGATTTAAAATCGGGGCTGCCGACTTCGTTGTTTTGCAGGGGCAGCGTGGCGATTTTTCCAGCCGCTTCGGACGCTTTGTTCTGAGCGCCGGTTATCAGGCTGAATGCACTGGAAGTTGGGGTGATGTTCATGGTCTGCTCCAATGGTCTTTCATTGGCTCATTTTTAAACTATTTGCGGCCATAAATCTGCTGAACATTACCGATTTTGCAGAATTTGTGCCTACCATCTGCATTTTTTTAAAATGGATGTTGTGCTTGTTAAGCTCGCCCTTAGTCCTTGATCGGCATCGGATTGAAATTGCTAAAAATCTTTTTTAAAAGCCGCTTATCGGATACAATGGTAAGTTCAGTCAAAATGCGAATGTGGCGGAACTGGTAGACGCGCTGGATTTAGGTTCCAGTAGGCTAGCCTGTGAGAGTTCGAGTCTCTCCATTCGCACCATTTATTCATTTAAAAATCAGCGCTTTTATTGTTACTCCCAAGTCTTGGGCCGGATTTTACGGCATCTTTAATAATTTTCGTATTAAATTAATTGAGGTAAAGAAATGCAGGTTTCTGTCGAAAAGACATCAGAATTAAACAGAAAAATGACCGTTAGTGTGCCGGAAGATGTCATTCAGGAAAAAATGGCCGAACGTTTCAAGACTTTGGCGCGTGAAGTCAAGATGGATGGTTTCAGACCGGGCAAAGTGCCCGCGCATGTAGTGAAAAAAATGTATGGCGACAGGGTTCGGGGTGAAGTGTCTGGTGATCTGATTCAATCGACTTATTTCGAAGCGCTGCAAGAGCAGAATTTAAGACCGGCCGGTTATCCCAATATTCAGCCTTCCGAAGACAAGGAAGGGTTTCAGTATACGGCGGAGTTTGAGGTTTATCCCGAAATATCGCTGGCAGGTATCGATCAAATTGAAGTGATCCGTAAAAACGCGGCCGTAGAAGCATCCGATATTGATGTCATGATCGAGCGGATACGTAAACAGGGTGCGACCTGGAGTGTTATCGAACGTGCCGCGCAAGAAAGCGACAGGGTGACGTTGCATTTTGCAGGGATTTGCCAGGGTGAAAATTTCACGAATGGAAAAGTCGAGAATCAACAGGTTGAAATTGGTTCTAAACAAATGATTCCCGGTTTCGAAGAAAACCTGATCGGTTTGGCGGCGGGCGAGAGCAAGACTTTTACCGTGACTTTTCCCGAGCAATACGGCAACGACAAGCTGGCCGGCAAAGAAGCTGAGTTTACTGTTGATGTAGTTTCAGTCGAAGCGTCTGAATTGCCTGAAATCAATGCCGAATTTGTACAGTCTTACGGCATTGAAAGCGGTGATATAGCGGCTTTTCGGGAAGATATCAAAGCCAATATGGAGCGGGAGCTGAAGCAGGCTTTGCGTAATGATCTTAAAAATAAGGTTATGGATGCGTTGTATGACAAAATCAATGTGATGTTGCCCAATGCCCTGGTCGATCAGGAAATTGACAGCCTGATGAAGCCTTATGCGGAAAATGCCAAAAAACAGAACCTGAAGCTCGAAGATCTCAAGTTGTCCAGAGAAACGTTTGAAAAACAGGCGCGGCGCCGTGTCGCGCTGGGGCTTATCCTGGCGGAAATCATTCAGCACAACGCTATTAAAACTGACGCAGACAAAGTGCGCGCTACTATCGAAGATATGGCGCAAAGCTATGAACATCCACAAGATGTCATCAACTGGTACTACTCTGATGAAAAGCGCTTGGGCGAAATTCAGCAATTGGTGCTGGAAGACCAGACCATCGATTGGTTGCTGGAACAAGCCAAAGTAACGGATGAAAGCGTCAGTTTTAGTGATATTATGGGCAAACAATAAATTATCTTAAGGGGTCTGCATGATTAATTATAAGGGAATGAATAGCATGGAACCGCCCCAGGCAGCAGGCGGCCTGGTGCCAATCGTCATCGAGCAAACCGCCAGAGGCGAGCGGTCTTTCGATATTTATTCGAGATTGTTGAAAGAGCGGGTCATTTTTCTGGTGGGGCAGGTCGAGGATTACATGGCCAACCTGGTCGTGGCCCAATTGCTGTTTCTGGAGTCGGAAAACCCGGATAAAGATATTCACTTGTATATTAATTCGCCCGGTGGTTCGGTCACTGCGGGCATGTCTATTTACGATACCATGCAGTTCATCAAATCTGATGTCAGCACGCTATGTATCGGTCAGGCCGCCAGTATGGGCGCCTTGTTACTGACCGGCGGCGCCAAAGGCAAGCGCTTTTGTCTGCCGCATTCACGTATGATGATTCATCAACCCTTGGGCGGTTTTCAGGGACAGGCTTCGGATATTGATATTCATGCCCGGGAAATTTTACTGATTCGGGAAAAGTTGAATAAAGTTCTGGCGCGCCATACCGGCCAGTCCCTTAAAAAAATTCAACAGGATACCGACCGGGATAATTTTTTAAGCGCTGATGACGCAGTTCGCTACGGTTTGGTCGATAAAGTGTTGAGTAGCCGCGTCAGCGTTGCGGATGACAAATAACGATTGGTAATATTTAAGGATCCAATATATCCTTTTACTGAATCAATCAATGAAAAATACCTCAACTTTAACTTTGAGGTTTGTAGGAGTCTGTTTATGAGCACTGGCAAAAAAGGCAAAGACGAAGGCAAATTACTTTATTGTTCGTTTTGCGGTAAAAGTCAGGACGAAGTGAGAAAGCTTATCGCAGGGCCTGCGGTGTATGTTTGTGATGAATGCGTGGAGTTGTGTAACGACATTATCCGGGAAGAGTTGCAAGAAGAGGCAGGGAGTGATGGCAACGCATTACCTAAGCCCAAGGAAATAAAAGCGGTGCTTGACGAGTATGTCATCGGTCAGGAAAGCGCCAAAAAAAATCTGGCGGTCGCGGTTTACAATCACTACAAGCGCCTGCGCAGTCAATTGAAAAAGGATGATGTCGAGCTGGCCAAAAGCAATATTTTATTGATCGGCCCGACCGGTTCGGGCAAGACCTTGTTGGCGGAGACGCTGGCCAGATTATTGGATGTGCCTTTCACCATCGCCGATGCCACGACTTTGACCGAAGCCGGTTATGTGGGCGAAGATGTTGAAAACATTATTCAGAAAATTCTGCAAAAATGCGACTACGATGTCGAAAAAGCAGAAACCGGAATAGTTTATATCGATGAGATCGACAAGATTTCGCGCAAATCCGATAATCCTTCCATAACCCGGGATGTATCCGGCGAGGGTGTGCAACAGGCGTTGTTGAAATTGATTGAAGGAACCATCGCGTCGGTGCCGCCGCAAGGCGGTCGCAAGCATCCGCAACAGGAGTTTCTGCAAGTCAATACCGCCAATATTCTGTTCATTGTCGGCGGCGCGTTTGCCGGCTTGGATAGGGTCATTAAAGCGCGCTCCGAAAAAGGTGGTATCGGCTTTTCAGCAGAAGTCAAAGCTAAGGACAGCACTAAAAACGTCGGCGAAATATTCGCTCAGGTTGAATCCGAAGATTTAATCAAATACGGTTTGATCCCCGAGTTTGTGGGTCGTCTACCTGTCATTGCAACGCTGGAAGAGCTAGATGAAGAAGCGCTGGTGACGATTTTGACGCAACCCAAAAACGCCCTGATCAAGCAATATCAGCATTTGTTTGAAATGGAAGGCGTGGCTCTGGAATTCAGGCCTGATTCTCTGCACGCCATTGCCCGTAAGTCGATGGATAAAAAAACCGGAGCACGGGGTCTTAGAACCATTGTTGAAAATGTTTTGCTCGATTCCATGTATGAATTGCCGTCATCGGAAAACATCACCAAGGTGGTGGTCGATGAAAGCGTCATCCTCGGAAAATCCAAGCCGCTTCTGGTTTTTGAAAACGACGCGAAGTTGGCATCATCTGACCTTTAGTTCAAAGTTTTTTGAACTTTTCAGTATTAAAAGGGCTTTTGTTTCAAGCCCTTTTTTTTGCTTGATTCGCGTCAAAATTGACTTTTCTTGTGGCTAATACTTGCTATTTTAGCCGCCAGCCCTATATTACAATTCAAGTAGAAGAAAAAACTCCTTTTTTGCGGATGCTGATGATATGACAGAGTTACAACAAGTAAAAATAACCGTGCCGGTTTTGCCGTTGCGCGACGTAGTGGTTTATCCGCATATGGTGATCCCTTTATTTGTCGGGCGGGGAAAATCCATCGACGCGCTGGATAAGGCCATGAAAGATGACAAGCAGGTTTTACTGGTTGCCCAGAAAGAAGCTGAAGTCGATGAACCTGAATTCAGCGATTTATATCAGGTCGGAACACTGGCCAATATTCTGCAATTGCTAAAATTGCCGGACGGTACGGTAAAAGTGCTGGTTGAAGGCTGTCAGCGCAGCCTGGTACACAAATACGAACTCACTGATGGCTATTTTTCGGCTGATGTGTCTGAAATAAAAGATGTCATCGCCTTGTCCGAGCAAGAGCAGGATGTGCTTTTGCGCACAGTGATGAATTCTTTTGATCGCTATGTGAAGTTAAACAATAAAATTCCACCGGAAGTTTTGAATGCTTTGGCCGGTATCGATGATCCGAGCCGTTTTGCCGACACGGTGGCCGCGCATATGACTTTAAAAATACAGGACAAGCAGTCGATGCTGGAGTCAGCCAACATTGAACTGCGGCTGGAAAGTCTGATGGCATTGATGGAAAGCGAAGTCGATCTGTTGGAAATGGAGAAGAACATCCGGGGCCGCGTCAAGCAGCAAATGGAAAAAAATCAAAGGGAATATTATCTGAATGAACAGATGAAAGCCATTCAGAAAGAATTGGGCGATATGGATGATGTTACCAATGAAATCGAGGATCTGGAAAAGAAAATCGAATCCGCCGGTATGACCAAGGAAGCCAAGGATAAAGCGGTTGCGGAGCTTAACAAACTGAAATTGATGTCGCCGATGTCGGCCGAAGCCACCGTTGTGCGCAATTATATCGATTGGATGGTCAGTGTGCCGTGGAAGAAAAAAACCAAAGTCAGGCATGATCTGAAAGTGGCGGAAGAGGTGCTGGAAGCCGAGCACTATGGCCTGGAGAAAGTCAAGGAACGAATTCTTGAATATCTGGCGGTTCAGCAGCGGGTCAAACAGCTTAAAGGCCCAATTTTGTGCCTGGTAGGGCCGCCCGGAGTGGGTAAAACCTCTTTGGGCGAGTCGATCGCGCGGGCGACCAACCGGAAGTATGTGCGTATGGCCCTGGGCGGTGTCAGGGATGAGGCTGAAATTCGTGGACACAGGCGCACCTATATCGGCTCCATGCCGGGCAAGATATTGCAGAATCTGTCAAAAGTGAAGACGCGTAACCCGATGTTTTTGCTGGATGAAATTGATAAGATGGCGGCCGATTTTCGAGGTGACCCGGCTTCCGCCCTGCTTGAAGTGCTCGATCCGGAGCAAAATCACACTTTTTCCGATCATTACCTGGAAGTGGATTTTGATTTGTCGGATGTTATGTTTGTGGCGACTGCCAATACCATGAACATCCCGCCCGCGTTGCTCGATAGAATGGAAGTGATTCGTCTGGCGGGTTACACCGAAGATGAAAAAATCAATATTGCGATGCGCTATTTGATCCCCAAACAGATCAAAAACAATGGCTTGAAAGAAAATGAGATTGCTATTTCCGAATGGGCGGTGAGAGACATCATTCGCTATTATTCGCGTGAAGCGGGAGTGAGAAGTTTAGAGCGAGAAATTTCAAAAATATGCCGCAAAGTGGTCAAGGGCCTCATGTTGGAGAAAAAAGCCACGAAAATCTCGGTAACCCCGGAAAACCTTGATAATTATCTCGGTGTCCGGCGTTTTAATTATGGCGTGGCCGAAGAGCTGGATCAAATCGGACAAGTGACCGGACTGGCCTGGACCGAGGTGGGTGGTGAGCTATTGACGATCGAAACCGCCGTCATTCCCGGCAAAGGCAAGCAGATTGCCACCGGAAAACTCGGCGAGGTCATGAAAGAGTCCATCGAGGCGGCCATGACGGTGGTAAGAAGCCGCGCGGACGTGTTGGATATTGATAACGACATCTTCCAGAATAATGATATACATATCCATGTGCCGGAAGGCGCAACGCCCAAGGACGGCCCCAGCGCCGGTATCGGCATGTGTACGGCCATTATTTCGGCGCTCACCAAAATTCCGGTGAAAGCCAATGTGGCGATGACCGGTGAAATTACTTTGCGTGGTGAAGTATTGCCGATAGGCGGCTTAAAAGAAAAATTGCTGGCGGCGCACAGAGGCGGTATCACTACCGTGCTGATTCCGGCCGAAAATGAAAAAGACCTGGTTGAAATACCCGCCAATATCAAACAGAATCTGACCATCAAGCCGGTGCACTGGATCGATGAAGTGTTGGCCTTGGCCTTGCAATATATGCCAACACCCGGTGGGGCCAAAAAGAAGCCGACGGAAACGCTGAAAAAGAGTGATGCAACCGTCAAGTCCAAGAAACAGATAATAACGGCGCATTGATTTTATCTGACCGGTGCTCCATGAGCTTGTACCGAAATATGAAACCCGTAACCCGTAAGACGGATTCGCCCCGATAGCGCTTTTGCAGGTTGGTCAGTTCTATGACTGTCAGTTTCTTGTCGGCGCTTTTTGAGATGGTGACGCAGGTTTCCTGCAACAGGCGTTTCATGTTTTTTGCCCGGCGATAGCCATGCGCATCCACAATAAAAGTGAGCTCGCGCAGCAAGTGTGAACCACACAAGCCATGCCCGCAGTGTTGATAGGCGAAGTACGATGACCAACAATCATGGATGATGGCGCCACCATAGCGCGGAATCAGATTAATCGACTCGATGGCTTCCTTGCCTCGCTTTCGATGCAAAAATTTGAGCGTGATGTCACCATCTGAATAGACGTGTATCCAATGGTTTTTTCGATCCACTCGCAGCGAGGTTTCATCCACATGCATCACGGGCGCTTTCAGAATTTGTTCGACGGCCTGCGCTTCCAAAGCCTGATGGACGCGTAGTACGAATTTCAGCAAGGTGGCTTCGCTAATCACTACATCCATTATCGATGCCAGCAGCTTCTGCACCCGATTCAAGGCAACCATTTGGCACACCAGCAGATTGATCACAAAGGCTTTTAAACCATCGCCATAGTGCAAAGGCCCGTGCAGGTCGGCAGGAACCCGGCCTTTAACCGTGGCCTCGCAGGTTGGGCATTGCTTAATTTCGGCATCGACATGTTCAACCACTTTCTCGAACACGATATCGATCTTGGTGCGCCTTTCAACGTGCGAACATGGGACGTCGGTCAAATCTTCGCCGCAGACATCACAGGTCAGAGCCTTGGACAGCGTCACAGTTTCCACGGTACGCCTGTTTTGCGCGGCAGCTTGAGTTTCGGCTTTGCCTTTACCGTGACTGCCAGCCCGCCCTAAAGCCGATTCATCTTTGCCGGTTTGCGACGAAGGCTTGCTGGAATTAGTCGTATCCTTCTTCGTGGTGCGTTCCAGAAAAATGGCCAGTATCAACTCAACCACCAGGAACAAGCTAGTCATAATAGCCTGGCTTTCACAGGTGATTTTGCCTTCGGCACACAGCTTCTCGAAGTCCGCTTTTAACCCATCTTCGTGACTCCAGTCTTTCTAACCCAACTTCGTCACCTAATAACGAAGTTCCCCGCCATTTCAATCAGTTAACCCAACTTCGTCACCTAATAACGAAGTTCCCCGCCATTTCAATCAGTTAAAAATTTTAACTACTGTCGGTTGGCACTACAGATTTTTTGC
>PGZD01000043.1 GCA_002843155.1 Gammaproteobacteria bacterium HGW-Gammaproteobacteria-3 | reverse complement strand
AAAGAGCCATTGATTTTAAACATCTTTTTTTGCGAAATATCACCAAAAAACTGAATATCAATGACTTAGAGGGGTTTTGGTGACGAAGTTAGGTTAAGCATTTTCGCAGGCTGTTTTGCCAAAACCTCGATAGAAGCGCCTACCCCACAATAACGAGCTTGTCGAATCAGACTCGCCAGGCTGGCAACACCATGAAATCCTACCCGAACCGGCATGTGAACGCCGCATCGTAGCAACTGTCTTTCCCATTCAGCCATAGCAGTAAAATCGAAGAAAAACTGCGTGACCAGAGAGGTCGTCAGTTGTTTTTGTTCCCCGTAGGTCTGTTTTTCCAGCAACACCTCCATGAGTTCGTGATGACTGATGACGGGATGCCCTTCAGGATGTCCGGCAAAACGTAAATCTTCGATGCCATTGCCTTCCATAACGCCGCTCTTAACCAGCGCCATGGATGAAGTCAGAGTCCCCACCGGCCTGTCGTAATTCCCGCCCGCAATAATCAGTGCCGCAGTGACATTTGCCTCCACGCTCAACCTTCTTAGCCACCGGTCGAGTATTTCAACGCTCGGAATGGCACGAGCTGCGATGTGAGGAATCGGGATCATTCCCTCATCTCGTATGCGTTTGGCGAGATCGACGACATCATTAGGTTTGGTGCTTGGGGTTGCGACTATGTAAACCTCAGTACCTATGGGCAGGTGGTCGCTAAAGTCGCCAATCTTTGCAGCTTCCTTAACTGTAATCTCGATACTGAAACTGGATAGCAGTGATTGGAGGATTGTCTTGTCAAAGATTCTATCTGAACCATCGGCGGCGTAGATAAGTGCGTCATTGGTGGTCATAGTTATCTCTCTGATTGAGTGGATGGTGTTTCTTAAACTTCATAACGAGGTGATCGATGATCGCTTGCAAAATCTTACGTTAACGTAATATTATTATGACGCGTCCAACAACGCAATGCCAATATTTATAACTATGCAGAGGACTATCGATATGAAGCCACAACGAAAAAAAGTCACCATTAAGACGCTGGGTGAAAAAATCGCCAGAGGCGAAAAAATCATTGGGATGGAGTGCCATGACACACCGAGCGCCATGATGGGAGAGGAATTGGGCATGGATCTGTTATGCGTCGGCAGTCCTGGGCCGATGGCTTTGTTCGGCCACAAGAGCATGAACACCGTGGAATTTCAGGAGCAGCTCTATTTTCTGGAAGCCGTGCTTCGGGGGGCCAGCACACCGTTCATTTGCTGCAATATGCCCAACACCACGGCTTGTGTTTCCAAAGCCGATGCCGTCCGTAACGCCTCGGAAATCCAGCGTCGCGGTGCAGACGGCGTGCATATTGAGCCGCACCATAAAACCGTAAAAATGGTGGAAGCCATTGTCGCCGCCGGGATTCCGGTCGTTGGGCATTTCGGTGTCCAAGGCGAACGTTGGTCGCAAGTAGGCAGTTATCTGCCCAGAGGGCGGACGGCAAAAGATTCTGCCGATATTGTCAAACTCATTAGGAGCTGTATCGATGCCGGCATCAGCACCGTATTACTCGAACACGCTTCAGAAGAACTCACCAAATGGTGTTATGAAAACCTATCCGTTCCGGTTGCCAGCTTAGGGTCCGGCCCTTATGCGCATGGGATTTTTCATGTTTCGTCAGACATCATCGGTTGCTCCGTTTTTCCCACGCCACCCAAGCGGGTTCCATTCGGTAATGTTTGGCAAAACATGAAGGATGCTTATACAGCATATTATGAAGCCGTTCAGTCAGGAGCCTATCCGCGTGTTGAAGAATCTCATCACATGCATGAGGGGGAGTTTGAAAAATTCCTGGATTTGGTAGACAAGCCGTAGCAGCTAAGTTTAGGCTTGGCTATTTTCAATGGAAGATTTGCAGAGAAGGCTTTCAAATGGCAACTCCTTGATGACACGTCGTAACGGCTCATCGGGGAGTTGGCCGCATAGTCCGGCGCGAACCAGCCACTGATCTTGGTCGCAAGTCTGCGGCTATTTTCGATAGAATCCCACTAAGGTAACTACCTGTTTTTAATTTTAAAATGGTGCAATCGACCCAAAGGGGAACGGTGAACGTAATATTAAATTAAAAGGTAATTTCTGCTTCCATGAAGGTAACGGCACTACCTGATAGAAACATGTGGTCGGCGTACAACTTGCAAGCGATGTCGCCACTACGCTTGGATACCTGTTTTGCACTTAGGAATGTTCTCGCCGAGTTTACTGGCCCAGTAAGGTGCAAGTTGACAATGAGCAGCACCTGACCCTATTGATTAAAAATGCTGTCAATCCTCCCGCTTAACTTTAACTCCCAACTCTTCCAATAAGAATAAACCGCCGGAAAAACAATCAGCACCATCAGCAAGGAGGAGATCATTCCGCCGACCATCGGCGCGGCGATCCGCTTCATCACATCGGCGCCGGTGCCGGTATTCCACAGGATGGGCGTCAGGCCTATCAGCGTGGTCATGCCGGTCATCAGCTTCGGGCGTATGCGGCGTGCGGCGCCTTCAACAATCGCTTCGGTGAGATCCTTTCGCGTTTGCAAACGGTTTTCCGCGCAGCGCTCCCGGTAGCTCAAGTCCAGATAAAGCAGCATCAGCACCCCCATCTCGGCGGCAAGCCCTGCCAGCGCTATCATGCCCACCCAGACCGCGACGCTTAAATTGTATTCAAGCCAATACAAAATCCATATCGCGCCGAGCAACGAAAACGGAATGGCCAGCAGGATAATCAGGGTTTCGCCGATCGAGCCGTGGTTAAGGAACAACATCAGCAATACGATCGCCAGCGTTAACGGCAACAGCACCTTGAGTTTGGCCTTGGCCCGCTCGAAGTATTTGAACTGTCCGGCCCACTCCAGCCTGACGCCTTGCCCAAGCGCCGCCGTGTCATCGACCACTTGTCTGGCCAGGTTGACATAATCGGCAATGCCTTTGTTCTTGACATCGACCAGTACAAAAGAAACCATAAAACCATCCTCATTGCGCAGCATCGGGGGGCCTGTGACAAATTCAAGCCGGGTCAACTGGCCGAGGGGGATTTGCGCACCGCCGGGCGTCGGCACCAATACCCGGCTCAAGGCTTCGGGGTTGTCGCGAAAGTCGCGGGCATAGCGCAGATTGATGCCATAGCGTGCGCGTCCCTCGATGGTTTGAGACACCGTCAGTCCGCCGATGGCGGTGCTGATGACCTCTTCCACGGCATCGACGGTCAAGCCGTAGCGGGCGATTTTATCCCGGTCTATGGTGAAATCGAGATAGTAACCGCCGGTCAGGCGTTCGGCAAAGGCGCTGCGGGTGAAAGCCCGGGTGCGTTCATCCTGCTGAAGCGCCTGTTCGATGCGCAGGGCGGCGGATTCAATCGTGGCCAGGTCATCGCCGAAAACCTTAATGCCGAGACCTGAGCGAATGCCGGTTGCCAGCATCTCGATACGGGTCTGGATGGGCATCCACCAGATATTGGGCATACCGGGATAGCGCATTTTTTCGTCCATTTCGGCAATCAGACCATCCCAGGTCGTGCCCTTGCGCCATTGATCTTGTGGTTTCAGGGTAATGACGGTTTCCACCATCGACAAGGGCGCAGGGTCGGTCGGGCTGGTGGAACGGCCAATCTTGCCGAACACCCGCTCCACTTCCGGAAAAGTCTTGAGTTGCCTGTCCATCGATTGCAACACTTTTCCCGCTTCGGTAACGGACATGCCCGGCAGCGCGGTGGGCATATACAGAATGCTGCCTTCGTTGAGCGGCGGCATGAACTCGTTGCCCAGCTTGAAAAAAACCGGCACGGTCAGCAGCAAAGACAGCACTGAAATACCAATCACCCAGCCGCGAAAACGCAGCGCCAAACGCACCACCGGACTATAGCCTTCAATCAGTATCCGGGTGAGCCGGTTTTTATCGCCCTGTATTTTGCCGCGAATCAACAGTACCGCCAGTGCCGGGATCAGGGTAATGGCCAGCACGGCGGCAAAGCCCATGGCATAGGTTTTGGTAAAAGCCAGGGGCTTGAAAAGTCTGCCTTCGGTGCCTTCCAGCGCGAATACCGGCAGAAAAGAGACGGTAATGATGAGCAAGGCGAAGAAGACGCTCGGCCCCACTTCCTGCATGGCCTGAATGATTATTGTCCGGCGGTTGGCGCCGGTATTGTCACGCCCGCTTTCCAACCGTTTATGGATATTCTCAATGAGGGTGATGGCCGCATCGACCATAGCGCCGATAGCCACGGCAATACCGCCCAGGGACATGATATTGGCGGTCATATGCTGCATCGACATCGGAATGAAAGCCAGCAAAATGGCGATGGGCAAGGTCAGGATGGCGATCAGGGAGGAGCGAAAATGCCATAAAAACGCCATGATGACCAATGAGACGACAATCATTTCCTCGATCAAGGTATCCTTGAGAGTTGCGATTGCTCGCTCGATCAAGTCCGAGCGGTCATAGGCGGTGACGATTTCAACCCCTTGCGGCAGGGATTTTTTAATCTCGTCGAGACGTTGTTTAACCCGTTCGATGACATCGAGCGCATCTTCGCCGTAGCGCATGACGACAATGCCGCCCACCGTTTCGCCGATCCCGTCCAGTTCCGCCAGTCCCCGCCGCAATGCCGGGCCAAGACTGACTTTCGCGACAGCACCGAGCATCACCGGAACCCCCGCTTGGTTTGTGTCCAGGGCAATGCGCTCGATGTCGGCAATACTGTGGATATAGCCGCGCCCACGGATGACATGCTCATGGCCCGCGATCTCCAGCACCCGTCCGCCGACATCGTTGTTAGAGCGGCGGATGGCTTGTGCGAGTTGGTTGATAGTAATGCCGTAGTCAGCGAGCTTATCGGGATCGATGGTGACCTGGTATTCCTTCTCGAAGCCGCCGATGGACGCGACTTCCGCCACGCCTGCAACCGATTCGAGCCAATAACGCAGTTTAAAATCCTGCAAGGCTCGCAACTGCGCCAGATCATTATGGCCGGATTTATCGACCAGCGCATATTCAAACACCCAGCCCACGCCGGTCGCATCCGGCCCCAGCGTAGGCCGCACGCCTTCGGGCAGTTTCGCCGCCGCCGAATTGAGATACTCGATCACCCGCGACCGCGCCCAATAAATGTCGGTGCCTTCTTCGAAAATAACATAGACAAAACTCAACCCCATGAAACTTTGCCCGCGAACGAACTGGACTTTGGGAGCCGCCAGCAGCGAGGTAGTGAGCGGATAGGTGATTTGATCCTCGACCAGATCGGGGCTGCGCCCGGGCCAGTCCGTGTAGATGATGACCTGGACATCGGACAGATCGGGGATGGCGTCCAACGGCGTGTTGATCAAGGCCCGGTAGCCCCAAAAGGTGCAAATCCCCACCACCAGCAGAGTGACGAAAGCATTGCGCGCGCAGTAGCCAATCACGCGTTGAATAAGGCTGGTGCTGGCCGTGTTAGGTTCGTTCACCATTGCTCCAGCCCCGATTTGAGTTTGCTTTCCGAGGCAATCAGGAAATTTCCGGAGGTGACGATCTCGTCACCGGCCACCAAACCGTCAAGCACTTCGATAAAATCATCATTTCTGAGCCCTGTCCTGATTTTTTTGGGTAACAGGCGTCCCTCGCCCAGATCGACAAAAACGATTCGTTTTTCACCCGCGTAAATAACCGCCTGTTCCGGCACGACCAGACGTTCGCCCAGATCGATTTTAAGATTCAGGCGGGCATAGCGGCCCTGGCGCAGTACGCCGTCCGGATTGGCTACAACCACGCGTACTCGCGCCGTGCGGGTTTTATTTTCCACAATCGGTTCGATAAAGATGATTTTGCCGGGCAATGGGGAATCCGGCGCATCCTCCAGCACGACTTCGGCCTTCATGCCGACCTTGACCCACGGCAGTTCGAATTCATAGATCTGGCCGTCCACCCAGACCACAGACAAATCGGCAATGCGCAACAGCGTCGAACTCGCCTTGAAGGCCGTACCCGATACGATGTTTTTTTCGATGACGGTGCCGGTGACCGGCGACAGGATGGGCACATATTCAGATGCCTGTCCGCGTCGTTTCAGCGCCCGGATCTGGACGGGGGCTATGCCCCAGAGGGTCAGACGGCGATGGGCTGCGGCGGCAATGGGCGCATGCAATGCGCCTGTACGCCGCAAGCTATCAAGATACTCATCCTGGGTCGAGACCAGTTCCGGGCTGTAAACGGTAAATAACGCCTGGCCTTTCGTGACCGGCTTGCCCACATAATCGGCGTCAAGCCGGCCAATCCAGCCGTCGAATTTGAGGCTGATGTCGGTCAGGCGGGTTTGGTCATAAGCGATCTGTGCGGCGGAATGGATTGTTTTAATGAGGCTTCGAACCGTCACCTTGCCGGTAGTGACCCCGATCAACTGGCGGCGGTAAGCGTCCACCGTGAATGTTGCGGGCTGGAGTGATGTTGTCGCGGTTTGGGCGTCACGTTGCGGCGCATTATCGCCCGGGGTCGCCGAAGTCAAGGACACGCCTTTCCGGTCGGTGCTCATGGCGAAAGTCAGTCTGGCTTGCCCTTTAACGTCGGAAGCTATCGTTACCGTCAAGGGCCAGGCGCCCGCCATCGGCAATTCGAATCGGCCCTGATAAACTCCGGGTTTCACGCTGGCCATTTCGATGGGTATGGGCATGGCCGGCATGGCGCCCATGGCCGACATTTTCGCCAGCGCCTGAATGGCGGCATCGGTAACCGGCCGCTTATCCCGGTCACGGATGACAAAGATTATCCGGTTATTACCGATCCGGGGTTTTTCAGGTTCGAGGATCACCTGTATTTTAAAAGGTCCGGCCGGAAAAACGGGCGCATCGGTAGGGGTTCCCACGCCGGAGCGTGGGAACCAGATAAGTCCAGCACCGGACAAGACTAATAAGCTCGTCACAAGGATCAGCAAGCCGATTTTATGGGTTGATTTCATCAGTCAGACGCCTCTGTCCGGTCCACTACGGATAATGGCTCGACGCTGCCCACGGCGCGTTCAAGCTCGGCCAGATGCCGATGCGTATCCGCCAGCGCCTGTTCGGTCTGCAACTGGGTTTGCATGCGGTTTTTTTCGCTGCTGATCAAAGTCAGAAAATCGCCTTTGCCGGCCCTGTAATCCGCTTTTGCGGCTTCGAGATTTTCATCGGCCAACGGCAACAGTTTATTTTGATACAACTGAAAGACATGAATGCTCTCATCGGTGCGGTCATAGGCAATCTGCACTTCTTTCCTGATCTTTGCCATTTTGTCGATGCTGAGCCATTGAGCCTGTTTCATCTTTGCCCGCGCTTCGTTTTCGGCGGCTTGACGCTTGCCTCGATCGAGTGGAAGATTGATGCCCACACCGACAGTGAAGCGCTTATTGTTGTTGTCCCACAAGCTGTTATAGCCCGCCGTCAGATTGAAATCGGGATAGTATTCACGGGTCGCCAGTTCGGTTTTCGTTCGGTTTGATTGAATGCGCGCCGCAAGCTCTTTAAGTTCCGGACGTGATTGCAAGGCGCTGTCATACAAGGATTTGACCTCCGGCAGGGATTTGATTTCAAACAGCTTTGAAGGCGGCGGAAGCGGGGCGTCAGGTGGGCGATTGAGCAATGTATTGATATGAGCAAGAATCGACCGGCGTTCACGATCGAGCACGATGGCTTGATGCTCAAACAGGGCTATTTCCACCTCGGCGCTCAAGGCATCCTGTTTGCTGGCGAGGCCGATGCCGTAACGGCTGATGGCAATGTTGCGAAATTCGCTCAATAATGCCTGATTGATTTTATTGATGCCGATAGCCCGATGAATGTAATACCAATCGGCAACCAGTGTTTTGGTTGTAGCCGATATGAACAGCTTCAAGGCCGCTATGTTTTCGCTGGCGGCAGCGGCTTCATGGCTCGCAGCTTCTTCGCGCAGGCGCAACTTCCCCGGCCAGGGTATTTTCTGCGAAATTTCAAACCGCTGTCCGAGATCAGTCTCTGAATTTCCCACTGTCTGCGGCGCCAGGCCATAGGCCAGTATCGGGTCATCCAATGCCGATTGCTGCTCGATGCGCTGAACGGAAGCCTGCCAGATCGCCCGTACCACTTCCAGTTGCGGATTTGCCGCCAGTACGTCGGCGACCAACTGCGCCGATGACAAGGCAGCGTCTGCCTGATTGGCACTGGCTTCAGTGGCAAATGCGCTTGTCGGAAGATTCAGAATCGAAACCAACAGTAAACGCGCAGGAAAATAATTGGATTTCATAGCTCTCTCACATTAATCAGACCGTTGGGCCTATACTCCGCCGCTACTCGCTATCAAACCGTATTTCAATCCGGGTGCCGCGCCCCGCATCCGAAGAACTCAAAAACAACGGCGCTTTGTGCAAATCGGCAATTTCTTTAACAATGGCAAGACCCAGCCCGCAACCATCACCCGGGCTTTCCGGAATCCGGTAAAAACGTTCGAATACTTTATCTTTTTCAAACTCGGCTATACCCGGGCCATCGTCTTCCACAGTCAGGCAAATATGCGGATGACGGCTAAGTTTGACTCTGACATTGCCGTGTTCGTGGCCATAGCAAATTGCGTTTTCGATTAGATTGGCCAATAGCTCGCGCAATAACACTTCATCACCTTTGACAGGGATGACTTGATTTGGCCCGTCGTAACTCAATTCCATTTTGTGTTGCAAGGCCTTTGGCGCCCATTCGATACACGTTGCGCGAGCCAGTTCACGCAAATCAACCTGAACCGGTTTGAACGCGCCGTCGATAGAACCCGATTTTGCCAGTACCAATAATTGCGTGATCATATGCGAAATCCGGTCGGCACTGTTCTTGATCTGAATAAAGGCCGGTTTAATTGCGGACAAATCATCTTCACGCAAGGCCCGTTCCGCTTGTAACTTGAGCCCCGCCAACGGTGTGCGCAATTGGTGCGCGGCATTGGCGATAAAACGCTGCTGCGACACGATGACGGCGCCAAGGCGCGCCAGCAAACCATTGAGCGTATCGGTCAATACCTGTACTTCAAGAAAAACATGCGCTTCGGGAATGGGGCTGAGATCGCCGGGCGAACGCTTTGAGAGGGTCTGAGCCAATGTGCGCAAAGGCCGCAAGCCTTTGTTGACGGCTTTGAATAAATAAAAACCGATCAATAGCGCCAGAATGATTTGCGGTACCAGGTCGGCCAATAAAATATCGATCATCATGCCCCGGCGTTTGTTCAGCGTTTCGGCGACATGAACAAAAACCTTTTCCTGGCTCCCTGCACGCGGCACCAGCATCGATACGACCCTGACCGGCTCCCCTCTAATACTGTCATTAAAAAAGTTGGGGCGTGACCAGTCGGCGTTTTCGTCAAAAGTTTCGGGAACAAAGCTGTCGCCTGCAATTATGCCTTGTTCTTCCGCGATGATCTTAAAATAGGTTTTGTCGAGATCGTCCCATTTGAAAATCACCAGCGCGACGGCTGGAAATTCAGCCACTATTTTTTTGTCTTGGTATTTTATTTCCTGCATCAGGGAGCGGGCCGAATCCAGCAACCATCGGTCATACGTCTGATCGACATAATGCAGCGTCACAAAATAAGACAGCACCGTTTCGATGCTGACGAAAAATATCACGGGAATAATAAGACGCAGCAGAATTTCAGATTTTAAACTTCTGTTTTTATTCTTCACTGCGAGTCTCCAGTAAATAGCCCAGACCACGCACGGTACGGATAACCGCACCGTAAGGCTCTATGCGTTTTCTTAGACGATGGACATAGACTTCTATCGCATTATCGGCCAGGGTTTCACCGGTCGCCGACAGTCTTTGCGCTATCCGGTCTTTACAGACGACTTTTCCGGCCTGCATCAGGAGTATTTCCAGGACGCCTGCTTCGCGCGCGGATAGGGCAAGCGGCTGGTCATCGGCCATGATCTGATGATTCTGCGTATCCAGCGCCAGTCGCCCGATGACGATTTTATCTCTGAAGCCACCGTAACAACGCCGGATCAAGGCATGAACACGGGCTTCCAGTTCTTGTAAGTCGAAAGGTTTGGTCAAATAATCATCGGCGCCCTGCCGGATACCGTCGATTCTATCGTTAATGCCGTCACGGGCAGTCAATATCAGAATCGGCAAAGCGATTTTACTCCGGCGAAATCGGCTCAATAACTCCAACCCGTCCATATCCGGCAGTCCCAAATCCAGTACAATCAAGTCAAAATCCTGGGCTTGTAACAGATGTTCGGCGTAAGCGCCACGGCTTGCGCATGACACCAAATAGCCGCTTTTGTTAAGTGCGTGGGTCAGGCCGTCGGATAACACGGCATCGTCTTCCACTAATAATATTTGCATATCAAAATTACTGCTCTGAAAGGTAGTTGAAAGGTTAAGTGTGTAGGATGATGTAAGAGCCAGGTTAAGCAAACGGCTCACAAATCCATTTATTCCAAGAGAGCGCCATGAAATCATTTGAAAAACTATTACAAGAAAATAAGAACTGGGCCGCCGAAAAACAAGCTTCCGAACCCGGGTTTTTTAAGCAATTAGCCAAGGAACAAAAACCTGAATTTCTCTGGATCGGTTGTTCCGACAGCCGCGTCCCCGCAGAAATCATTGTCAATGCCGATCCGGGTGAAATGTTCATTCATCGCAATATCGCCAATCAAATGGTGATGACCGATTTTAATTGCCTCAGTGTTCTTCAATTTGCCGTGGCGGTCTTGCAGGTCAAGCACGTCATAGTCTGCGGTCACTACAATTGCGGCGGTGTCAAGGCCGCCTTGAGCAAGCAGCGTTATGATCTTACCATTACCAATAAATGGCTGATGCATATCAAACAGGTTTATCGGTTGCATCAGGATGAAATCAATGCCCTGCCGACCGAAGCGCAACGTATTGACCGCTTGGTGGAACTCAATGTCATAGAGCAAGTGCAAGCGCTCAGCCATACCTCGATCATTCAACAAGCCTGGAGCCAGCAGCAAAAACCCATGTTGCACGGTTGGGTCTACGGCCTGGGAGACGGCTTGTTAAAACCGTTAGTGACGCTGGAATCGGGTTGTGACATAGGGCCTATTTTTCAATATGAAAACGCTGCGAACGTTTAACAGCTTTAAAGGAAGAAGCCATGATACATAAACACCTGGATTTTTATTTAAAAAACCTGAAGCACGACGTGCCCGCCGGCATTGTTGTTTTTCTGGTTGCTTTACCGCTGTGCCTTGGAATCGCGCTGGCTTCCGGAGCGCCGCTGTTTTCCGGCTTGATTGCAGGTCTTGTCGGCGGCATTTTCATTGCCTGGGCCAGCGGTTCGCAATTGAGCGTGTCAGGGCCTGCCGCAGGGCTCACCGTTATCGTGCTCAATGCGATAGAGCAACTGGGTAGCTACCAAGGTTTTCTGGTTAGTGTTGTGCTGGCAGGGATTCTTCAGTTGGTTTTGGGCTTTTTTAGAGCCGGTATCATCGCCGCTTTTTTTCCTGCCGCTGTTATTAAGGGTATGCTGGCGGCCATTGGTCTTATTTTGATCATCAAGCAGTTTCCTCATGCAGTGGGCTATCATGTCAGCTTCGAAGGCGATGAAAGCTATATGCAGGAAAGCGCCTCGACCAGCTTTATGGAATTGCTGTCATCCTTCGGCGCTTTTTCATTGGGTTCTACTGTCGTTAGCGTCGGCGCTTTGCTGATTTTGCTGTTGTGGGAAACAGCCTGGCTGAAACGGCTGGCGCTGGTGGAGATGGTTCCGGGTCCTTTGATCGCAGTTGCCTGGGGTATTATTTACAATGCCTTGGCCTTGAAGCTTGCGCCAGACTGGGCCGTGACCGGACAGCATCTGGTGCATCTGCCGGTGACGCACAATACCGAGGAATTTATCGATTTGTTTATCCTGCCTGATTTCACCTTTCTGACTAATCCGCAAATTTATGTCATTGCCGTCACACTCGCCATTATCGCCAGTCTGGAAACGCTGCTCAGTCTGGAGGCGGTAGACAAACTCGACCCGTTAAAGCGAACCGCGCCTCCAAATCGCGAGTTAAAAGCCCAAGGCATGGGCAATATGATCAGCGGTTTGATCGGTGGTCTGCCGGTGACCGCCGTGATTGTGCGCAGTTCCGCCAATATCAATGCCGGTGGCCGAACCCGCGTCTCCTCATTCATTCATGGCCTTTTACTGTTACTCAGTATCCTGTTTTTCGTGGAATTTTTAAATCTGATTCCACTCGCCTGCCTGGCCGCTATTTTGTTGCAAACCGGTTACAAACTGGCCAAGCCGGCGCTGTTCCTGCAACTGTACCGGCAAAGCTGGAGCCAGTTTGTACCTTTTGTCGTGACGATTATCGCAATCCTGATAACCGATTTATTGATGGGTATTATCATCGGCATCATTATCGGTCTGGTTTTCGTGATAGTGGCTAATTATCACGCCTCGATCACACTTAAGCAAAATGAAAATTCCTACACGATTTCTTTCAATAAAGATGTATCGTTTTTGAATAAAGCTTTGCTCAGAAAATTGTTTTTCCAAATCGAAGAAAATTCTTCGGTCATAATCGACGCTTCCAAGGCGCAATTTATCGATCATGACATCATTGAAACGGTCGAGGATTTTATAAAGCGGGCGCCTGATGACAATATCAGCGTAGTAGTCCGGGATTTTAAAAACGCTGTGTAGGAGCCCGGTTTACCGGGCGAGGGGCGTACCCAGTGTCTATGGAATTTAGGTGCTGGGCGGGCTCCTACTGTTTCGGAAATGGTGTTAGCCATAAATAGCTTGGGAATGGGCATGAAATAACTTGCACGTTCCTTATGGAAGCTTCGAGCTTTTACTGCCCATTGCCAGCAAATTGCGGCGCACGGTTTGTACAAAAGAGCTTTTGCGTATGCCTGCAAGGAACAGGTTGGCAACCAAATTGCCGGGAAAACGCACGGGGCGTTTAAATTGAACCAGCAGTACAATACGGTCCTGGCCGGTTTCATTCCAGACTTCGTGCTCAAAAGTATCATCGAACACCATGGTTTTACCTTCCTCCCAGCAAAGTGTCTGATCGTCTACCTGAATATGGCATTTTTCCCGTTCCTTGGGCACTATCAGGCCCAAATGGCAGGTCAGAATTGCTTTGGTTACGCCTTTATGGCGCGGAATACCGCCATGGGCTTCCATCACGGAAAAAAATCCGGAATTGATACCCGGAATCTGTTCCAGGATTTTGGTTGTTTGCGGACAGCGGGCGCAGTTGTCGTCAACTTTGTAACCGTAGCCGAACAGAAAAAAAGATTTCCAGCGCACATCGGCAGCGATGCGTCCGTGATCCGGCGAGATTTGTTTCAGTGGGCAAACGGCGGCGTTACTGTCTTCGGTGACGGCGATGGCTTCGTCGCGAATGATTTCCCAGTTTTTTTCGAGCAAGCGGGTAAAGGCAAACGATGCCGGATCAAAAACAGGAACATCGCCGATCAGGGAGTTTTTCGCAATGATAGCGTTTATATAGGGCCTAAGACGCTTGCCGAGACGTACAACGAAAGTTTGCCGGGTTTTGGCCTGATCAAGCTTTTTTTTGTCCGCAGCTTTTATATATTGATCATTTCCAGGTAAATTGCACATACATCACTCACTGAAAAATTATTATTGTAAGAGGATGTAAAGTATATTTAGCGCAATAATTGTTGTCAATTATCTAAAATGTTGTTTTTTTGATAAAGCAATCGATTGCCGGGGACTTTAACCGGCACTCTCTGAAGCGCTGCCGGACGAAGCCCTGTCAGAAACCTGCCGCCTGTGCCGCGCGAAGTATATAATGCCTTCTTTAAAATAATTTTCTTGGTGAGACAGCCGTGGATATTCAGGAATATATGAAAATGTTGGGTCGGCAAGCGAAAATTGCCGGGCGTGTCATGAGCAAAGCCGACACCGGCCAAAAAAACCGGGCCTTGTTGAAAATCGCAGAAGCGCTTGAAAACAGCCAGGTGCATTTGATTCGGGAAAATGCAAAGGATGTGCAGGCGGGCCGTGACTGTGGGCTCGATGCGGCCCTGGTGGATCGGCTTGAACTGAACGAAGATAGAATTCATGCGATGATCGAAGGTTTGAAGCAAGTAGCGGCGCTGCCTGATCCTGTCGGTGAAATCAGCGCTTTGAGCTATCGTCCCAGCGGCATACAGGTCGGTCAGATGCGGGTTCCGTTGGGCGTGATCGGCATTGTTTATGAATCCCGGCCCAATGTGACCGTTGATGCTGCGGCATTGTGCCTGAAGTCGGGCAATGCCTGTATTTTGCGCGGCGGCTCGGAAGCGATACATTCCAATCAGGCGATTGCCGCTTGCATCACCCAGGGGCTTGACTGGGCCGGTTTGCCGACCACGGCGGTGCAGGTGGTCGAAACCACCGATCGTGCGGCGGTTGGTGAATTGGTTACGCTGTCGGGTTTTGTCGATGTGATTGTGCCCCGGGGCGGCAAAGGTTTGATTGCGCGTATTACCCAAGAAGCCACGCTACCGGTGATCAAGCATCTGGACGGTATTTGCCATGTTTATATCGATACGGAGGCCGATGTCGATAAAGCCGTGGCCATTGCCGATAATGCCAAAACGCATCGTTACGGCGTTTGCAATGCCATGGAAACTTTGCTGGTGGCGGATGGTATCGCGGCGCGGGTGTTGCCGAGGCTGGCGTCGATTTACCGGGAAAAAGGCGTCGAATTGCGCGGATGTCTTAAAACCTGCTCACTGTTGCCGCAGTGCCGGCGGGCAAGCGAAGAAGACTGGCGCACCGAATATCTGGCGCCGGTTTTGTCGGTCAGAATAGTCGCCAATATTGATGAGGCGATAGCGCATATCAATGAATACGGTTCGAGCCATACCGAAGCGATTGTCACTGAAAACTACACGCTGGCCCGGCGTTTTTTAAGGGAAGTGGATTCCAGTTCGGTGATGGTCAATGCCTCCACCCGTTTTGCCGATGGCTTTGAATACGGCCTGGGCGCTGAAATCGGCATCAGCACCGACAAGCTGCATGCGCGCGGCCCGGTCGGTTTGAACGGTTTGACCACGCTGAAATACATCGTGCTGGGTGACGGTCATATCCGTCAGTAAATGATCGGCATTTACGGCGGTACTTTCGATCCGGTGCATTTCGGCCATCTGCGCACGGCGCTGGAGGTACAAGAAATTTTCGGTCTCGATGAAATGCGCCTGATTCCGTGCTTTATGCCGCCGCATCGGGATGAACCGCAGGTTGCGGCATACCGGCGCGTCGAAATGCTGGGTCTGGCCATCGAAGGCTATCCGGGTCTGCGTGTCGATAGCCGCGAAATCGATCGGGGCGGGCCTTCTTATATGGTCGATACCCTGCAATCCATACGGCAGGAATGCGGCGACCGGGCCTTGTTCCTCGTTATTGGCGCCGATGCCTTTGAAAAACTGGGTAACTGGCACAGGTGGCGGCAATTATTTGTGTTCGCGCATGTCGCGGTGATGACCCGCCCAGGCTTTGCACGACCGCAATTAGATCATTTTTTTCAGCAACGTCTTGCCGCATCCGCCGCCGGTTTGGGGCAAACACCCGCAGGCTTACTTTGGTTTCAGCCGGTGACGGCATTGGCAATTTCTGCGACGGCGATCAGAGGGATTATTGCCGACAACAGAAATCCGGGTTTTTTATTGCCCGAGTCCGTCATAGAATATATCCGGAAAAACAATCTTTATCAGCGCTCGAAGTGCTAAAAAACTCAGGAAATTGAATGCAAACAGATGAATTATTGAAAATGGTACTGACTGTTCTGGATGAACGCAAAGGACACAATATCACCACGATCGATGTGCGCGGCAAAACCAGCGTGACCGATTACATGGTGCTGGCGACCGGTACTTCCGACCGGCATATCAAAGCTCTGGCCGATTATGTCAGCGTCAAGGTCAAAGAAAACGGCTTTACGCCTTTGGGCCAGGAAGGCGGTGTCGGCGCTGACTGGGTGTTGCTGGATTTGGGCGACATTATCGTGCAACTGATGACCGAGTCGGCGCGGGATTTTTATCAACTGGAAAAACTGTGGTCGGTTGAGCTCAAATCCGAGGCGCTGGAGGCTTTGCAGGACTGAACCCGACGGGTTGTGTGCTGCCGGATGCAGCTTTTTCAGCGCTGGCAATGACTGCAAAACACCGTGCTTCTGTTGGCCACACGCGTTTCACTCAAAGGCTTCAGGCAGGTGACGCAAGGCAGACCGCCGCGACCGTAGACTTTGAGTTGCTGTTTAAAATAACCCGGTTTCCCGGATTCATTGACAAAATCGCGCAAGGTGGTTCCGCCTTGAGTGATAGCGTTATTCAATACGTCACGAATTGCCGCCGCCAGTTTTTCAAAACGCTTCAATGAGATTTTTCCGGCCTGACGACCAGGCCGGATACCGGCCTCATACAAGGCTTCATTGGCGTAAATGTTGCCGACCCCGACCACAATGTGGCTGTCCATGATAAACGATTTGACCGGTGTGCTGCGCTTTTGCGCCCGATGGTAGAGATGCTCGCCGGTAAATTCGGCCAATAAAGGTTCGGGACCCAAATCAACCAATAACGGATGAGTTTCGACCGGCTCCGAGGTCCATAACACCGCACCGAAACGGCGGGGGTCGTTGAATCTCAAGGTAACACCGCCGGAAAACACAAAATCGACATGATCATGTTTTTTCAGGGGCGCATCGTCAGACAGGATTCTTAAACTTCCCGACATGCCTAAATGAAGGATGAGCGTGCCTTGTTCCGTATGCAGCAATAAATATTTGCCTCTGCGATAGACTTTTTGCACCATGAGATCGGTTAGATGAGTTTCAAGTTGTTCGGGCACCGGCCAGCGCAGCCTGGCTTGACGGACAATGACGCTTTGGATGCTGCGGTTTTCAATATGGGGCTTGATGCCACGGCAGGTGGTTTCGACTTCGGGCAGTTCAGGCATGATGAGGTAGTGGCCGGTTCATGGCGAGGGCGGGAACTTGAAAATCGCGGAGTAGACTTGTCAACGGTTTTTACGTTTACGCCAGATCATCAGACCTGCCGTTATCAGCATCAGCGGTATAATAATCAGGAAGCTGAAGCCGATGATGGCGACGGACAGGGACGAAAGTTCCAGGTTTTTATCCTGCGCGTTTTTAGACGGAATGACGATGGCGCGCTCATCATCGATCAGCCAGTTGATCAAGCGTATCCCTAAATCCAGATTGCCGACATTGTCGAGATAAGAATTGGCCAGAAAATCACCATCACCAATGACAATGATTCTTTGCTGGCTGTCATTATTATGTTTTCGGGAAAGCGCGTAGGCCAGCGTCAGCGGGCCATCGTGTTCGTCGCTGTCGGCGTCAAATCGGGTCTCGCCGTTAATGGTGCCGGTTTCAGTCCATGATTTGACCGAACTTTTGAGTAAGGCTTCGCTGTTAAAAGTGTTTTCTTCAAGTTGCGACCAGGCCGAGGCGATGGGGTACAGCGTCAAGGTGTTGAATTTTTGGGTAACGGGATGGCTTGAATAGCGGCTTACCAGAATGAAACGCGGGTCGTTTATGCCGTAAAGTCCGGCGCTGGCGTCAAGCACGGTACCGGGTAATTTTTTAATGCCCAGTATCTGTTCCAATTCGGGCAGGGGAGGATTGTCCGGGTCGGTCAGCCACAACAGGCTGCCGCCTTGCCGGATATAGTCGGTGATCAGCGTCATTTCGCCCGGCAACAATGCGGCATGGGGACCGGCGATGACCAGTAAGGCCGAGTTGTCGGGAATGGCGGGCATTTCAGCCAGATTCAGAATTTGGGTTCTGATATTGCGTTGCGCCAGTTCTTCGCTGAAACGGCTGAGGTCGAAATTGGCGTGGCCGTCGGGCGACCTTTCGCCATGGCCACTAAGGAAAGTGATCCAGTGTTCGTCGGCGCTGGCCAGTTGCAGCAGGGCTTGTGTCAAGGTCGATTCATCCAGATAGCCGATGCGCTGGCTGCGTTTCTGATATTCGACAAACAGGGCGCCGGTCGTCGGTATGGCCAGCTCCCGGACTTTATCCGGCTGCGTATCCGGGTCGATAAAAGTGAGTGTGAAATCGGTTTTGTGCTTTTGATAACGCGCGATTAACTGGCTGATCTGGGCCCTGAGTGCCGGGTCTTTTTTGATGTAGGCTTTGATCTCTACCGCGCCGTCCAATGAATTCAAAACATTCTGGCTGACCGAAGACAAACTGTTGCGGTCATTTGAAGTAATGTCGAATTGTACCGAGTAACGCGCGCTCAATCCTGCTAATGCGGCCAGAATCAATAACAGCGCCAGGGTACTGAGCATTTTTTTAACTGCTGTGCGCCGGTGTAGGTGTCGGGAGATTTTCATCGTTGCAGGCGGTCGTTATCGAGATTGCGGATGCTAAGAAGAATAAAGGCGGCGGTAAACAGGACAAAGTAGCTCAAATCGGCCGTGGCGATCAGTCCGCTTTGCATGTTTTGAAAATGTTTCAACAACGACAGGTAGGCCAGTAACGGGCTTTCCTGGTCTTTCAGGCCCGCCGACCAGTCCAGTATCCATAACAGCAGCAACAGGCCGAAAGTGCACATTGCGGCGACGGTCGGGTGCCCGGCTTTACAGGACATATACAATCCGGTTGCGGTAAAAGCGGCCAGCAAAAGTATCAGGGCCAGAATGTTGGCAAAAAACTGACCGTAATCCAGCGTTCCGCCTGCCAGCAAGGACAAGGGCATCAGAGTGATAAGTCCGGTTATCGTGAGCTGCAAACCCCAAACACCCAGAAACTTGCCGATGATAATGTCGCGGGTGGAAATGGGTGCGGCCAGCAATAAGGGCAGGGTTTTATTGCGGCGTTCTTCGCAAATCAGGCGCATCGTCAACAGCGGCGTGACCAGCATCAGGATAATAGCGGCATTACCGTACAGCGGGGTGACGATAATGGTGGTCAGGCCGGGGGCGTTGTCGATGCCTTCGAGCTGGTCTTTGAGTGCGGTAAAAGTTTCAACCTGGGTGAGAAACAAATAGCCCAGAATAAATTGGAGTGTCGCCAGAATAGACCAGGCCAGCGGCGATAAAAACAGGCTTCTGAATTCACGGTAGGCAATGGACAGAATCATGATTGAGTCCGGTTTTGAATTTGTGCGGTTTCAGTCAAGGCAATAAAAATATCTTCCATCGATTTTTTTAACGGGGTCATTTCCAGCAAGCCCCAGCCGAGATTGACCACCGTTTCGGCAATGTGTTCGGCAGGATTCTGGCTGGTGTCGAAATGGATACGGGTGCGCTGGTAGCTCAAACCTTCAACCGAGATAACACCGGGTATGGCTTTTAAGGTGTTGTAATCGGGCGCGGCGCGGGTCATCAATTCCAGGCTGGCGGTATTCATGTGCTTATTGAGCCCTGCAATGGTCTCGTTCAGTATCAGGCGGCCTTGCTGAATGATTTGAACCTGGGTACAGGATTCTTGCACTTCGGACAGAATATGGGTCGAGAGGATGATGCCGTGGTCTTGTCCCAGTTCTTTGATTAAACTACGAATTTCCCGTATCTGAATAGGATCGAGGCCGACCGTGGGTTCGTCCAGGATAATGATGGCCGGGTTGTGCAAAATGGCCTGGGCAATGCCGATACGTTGCTGATAACCTTTAGATAGATTGCCGATCAGTCTGTCCGACACGTCGTTGAGTCCGCAGCGGTTTTTGACGCGCGCAAGCGCCTTCGCAGTACCCGCGCGGGGTATTTTATGCAGTCTGGCGCAGTAGAGCAGAAACTCATCGACTGTCAGTTCCCGGTAAAGTGGAGGCGTGTCCGGCAAATAACCCAGATGCCGTTTGGCTTGTTTAGGGCTATCGAGCAGATCGTATGCATTGATGGTGATTTGCCCGGCGCTGGGTGCCAGTTGCCCGCACAGCATTTGCAAGGTGCTGGTTTTACCCGCGCCATTGGGGCCGAGCAAGCCCAGAATTTCGCCTTTTTCCAGCGTAAAGCTCAAATCGTTGACAGCACAATGGGGGCCATAATAGCGGTACAGATGTTCGGCTTTTATCAGTGTACTCATAGCTGTTTGAGCAGGTTTTCGATTTCTGTCTGGAGCTTTTTTCTGAACAACAGAAATTTCCAGCGGGTGCCGCCGCATTGCTTCCAGAGTATCGCTGCGCGGATACCCGCCAGCAATAAGGCGCGGATTTTATTGACGGTCTCGGGGCGGCTTAAATAGGTTTGTTCGCCGTTGACCATGATTCTGGGTTGCAGCGTGCTGAGCGTGCTGTGATACAAGTCGCCTAAATTGGCCAGCACGTTTTCATGCAAAAGGCCGAAAGTCTCGCTTTGTCTTTGCGCCTTTTGGATACCGGTCTGGATTGTCTTGAGCATTTCCGGGCGGCTGCTCAACTGTCTTTCCAGAAAGACCAGAGACGCAGCATAGCGGGCTTGTTCGGGATTGGCAATTTGATACCCCGACAATTGTTGATCGAGTTGTTCCAGGCCTAGTTTGACACCCCCAAGACCGTTGAATATACCCTCGACGCTGTCGGAATCGATTTTAAGAATGCTGCCGATGCTGATTTCCAGCGGCGCCGACTCGGCCTTGCCGGTGGTGGCCAGTTGTTGTACGAGGGCTGCGGCCTGGGCGATGGCGGCAAGCGCTATGGCCTGGTTGGTAAGGGTATTTAGCTGCATGAGTGTTTAAAGCGTGATTGTGCGTCAAGTAATGTTAACAAAAATGTCATCGACCCAGGCAATGCTTTCGAGGTAAGCGAGATTGATCTTCTCCGAATCCAGGGTTTTAAAAGTAACGGAAGGCGGCGGCCAGCGTTCGTAATTCAGCACATAAGTCAGAATTTCACCGGCGATGCCTTGTCTGTGTAAAATGGCATCGGCGACGTCGGAAGTCAAGGGCAGTTGTTCTAGGGCGTATTGCAGCGGAATATCGAGAATGCTGTCGATGCACGATAACATGCCGATCAGAAAATAATGCTCGGGGTCTTCATGCAGCAGCAAGGCCAGTTGTTCGCACATTTTTCCCCGAACCAGAGCGGTTTGCATCAACGCTTTGGGCTTATGCGACAGCGACGCCAGGGTGAGGATATTGCTCCAGCGTTTGATTTCGTTCAGCCCCAGGTAGGATACGGCGTGTTTGATGGATTCAATTTTTCGGGGTATCGCAAAAAACGCGGAATTAATGTAATGCAGCAGTTTGAAACTGAGGCTGACATCCTGGGAGATGACTTGTACCAGTTCGGAAAATTCAACGTCGGGTTTATTGATGATGCCGAGCAGCCTGATGGCGGCGGTTTGATTGACACCGATGCGTCGGCCTTCGACGATATTGGGTTTACTTAAAAAATAGCCCTGAAAGTATTCACAACCCAGATCGAGCAGGCTTTTAAATTGCGCCTGCGTTTCAATTTTTTCCGCCAGTAATTTAACGGGGTGAGGTTTGAGCTGTTCGATGAGCTGCCGGGTTTCGGTCATATTCCTTTGTAATACATCGATTTTGACAATATCGGCGAATTCGAGCAGCGGCCGCCACTCTTCGGTGAGCACAAAGTCATCGAGTGCGATGATATAGCCAAGCCTGGACAGTTCCCTGAGATTGTTGATGACGGCAAGATCAATCGTGACGTTTTCCAGCACTTCCACTACAATCCGGTCTTTGGGCAGGTTTAACGGCACTTTTTCCAGGATGTTCCAATAGGTGAAATTGATAAAAGCTTTGTGGGATTCCACCAGCCGATTGATGCCCAGCTCTAGAATAGTGTCGGTGATGACCTGATGGGTCGCCATAGACGCTTCTGTGCTTTCGTTCAGATCGAAACCCTGGCCGCGAAATAAAATTTCATAAGCATAGATATTGAGCTTTTTGTCGAAAATTTGCTGTCGGCCGATTAAAAAGTCTGTCATATTTGATTTAAACGTCTTAAGAGCGTTAGGCTATCGTAGAATGTAGAATGGGTGGATTTATAGCATGTTTATCGATGACGAGTCGAGTATGCAGTCCCTGTTTATTATTATCCAAATAGTAGGAGAAAAATAATGTCAGAGTCTAAAACCTTTACTGTAAAAGGCATGAAATGCGGCGGTTGTGAAAACACGCTGAAGAATAAGTTACAGGCACTCGAAGGGGTCTTGTCGATTGCCGCATCGTATCAAGACAATAAAGCCACAATCGAATTCGATCCGCTGAAAATTGATGTCAATATAATTGGCGCGGCGATTACCGAAGCCGGATATACCGTGGAAGAATAGTTGGTCTTTCATGACAGATCGTGACTACCATTAAGTTACGCTTTCTTTAAAAGCGCTGAAAATAAGCTCTCAAGATAAGCCTATGAATCACGATTCCAGCTATAAACTATTGTTTTCCCATGCGCGGATGATTGAAGATTTGCTCAAAGGCTTTGTCCATGAAGACTGGGTGG
>PGZD01000115.1 GCA_002843155.1 Gammaproteobacteria bacterium HGW-Gammaproteobacteria-3 | reverse complement strand
GAATGAAACGGGCCATGGGGATTCTGGATTGTTATGTTGGTTAGGTCGTTATTTTACCAGAAAGCCACGTTAGCTGGCGGAAGTCCGACAGGCTCCTAGCAATCACTAAAAATGAATTGCACTTGTTAGTTGAATCCGTGTAATGAAATTGTCACATTTCTGTAACATTTGCCCATTATGCTTTAAACTTTTTGTAAGAAATCTAGAATAACCAATGAAAGCATTCAATTACATAGGGGCAATGACCCGGCGATCGCCTATCACCCTGTTATGGCTTGCCTTGACGGCTCCGGTGCTCGCCGATGATGCGATGACGCTTGAGCTTTATGTCGATCCGGCAAATGGACAGGTTTATACCACGCCCGGTGAAAACCGCATCAACCTGGGGCGTTTCCGCAAGGAAAGTGAAAACGCCCCAAGCGCCGCAAAGCTGGCGGCGATGGAACAACGTTTGGCGGCCAAGGAGAAAGAGCTGGATAGTAAACTGACCCAGTTAGGCAATAAAGTCGAGGCGCAAGAACTAACGCTCGAGCAATCGGAGCAAAAGCAGGCCAAGGCCAACCGCCAGGAAAAGTGGTACGACAAAATCCGGGTGCGAGGTTATACGCAGGTACGCTACAACCAAATCCTGTCCGGTGACCGTCGTGCCGATTCCGGGGAGTCGAGGTTGCGCTCCGTGCATGACCGCTCCATCGGCGATGACAATAGTTTCTCGCTCAGACGTATCCGCTTGGTATTTCAAGGCGATCTGAACGATTATGTCTCGTTTTATCTGCAACCGGATTTTGCCAGCGGCATCAGTAATCAGAGCAACAACGAACGCCGCGAAAATTTCGTCCAACTGCGTGACGCCTATGCGGACATCTTCTTCGACAAAGCCCATGAATATCGCCTGCGTGTTGGTCAATCCAAGGTGCCGTTCGGATGGGAAAACCTGCAATCATCGCAAAACCGTATCGCGCTGGATCGGGCCGACGCAGTCAACGCTGCGGTGCCTAGCGAGCGGGATTTGGGCGTAGTCGCTTACTATACGCCAACCCATGTGCAGGAAATCTGGAGCCGCCTGAAAAATGACAAGCAAAAATTGTTCGGCAATTACGGCGCAGTCGGCGTTGGTGTCTTCAATGGCCAAGGCGTGAACCGGACCGAGAAGAACGACGAATTCATGTATGCCGGTATGGTCACCTATCCGTTAGAACTTGATGCCTTGGGCGAAATTTTCAAAGGACAAGTCATCGAGGCTGGCGTCTCCGCTATGCATAACCGCGTCAACGTGGAGCAAAGCAGTGGCGGCACCACGGCCGAAGAGTTCTCCGAGGACAGGATCGGTTTCCATGTCGTGAAATATCCGCAACCGTTCGGCTTCCAGACCGAATGGAGCTGGGGTAAAGGTCCGGAATGGGACAGTGACGATCAAAAAGTCCAAGAAAAAAACTTCCACGGCGGCTATGTACAAGCCATGTATCGAATCCTGGATTTTTACGGCGACTGGATGCCCTACTTGAAATGGCAAACCTTCCGGGGCGGCTGGAAGTCCTCGACCAATGCGCCAAGAGCGGAAACGGACGAGTTTGAAGCGGGCGTGGAGTGGCAGATCATGAAGGAGTTGGAGTTGACGCTCGCATATTCCAAAATGTCCAGAAAAGAGTTATCGACCAGCCGTTTTGGCCAGGCCGAAGGCGACCTGATCCGTACTCAGTTACAATGGAACTATTGAAGCTCGGGAGATCACCATCTGAATTGAAACTCTGGTAACTTCGGTTCTGTCGCAACTTTTGGTGAATTTTGAGATAATCGGATTTTATTTTAAATTTTTACCCTATAAAATCATGGTTAGTTTTAAAGGTGCTCAATTTCCAAAAGATGTCATCCTATACGCCGTCTTCTTTTATGTTCGTTATGGTGTTTCATAGCGTGATCTTGAAGAAATAATGAAAGAGAAAAAATGGGGTCAAAGGAAAAAATGGGGTCAGGTCTTTGATTTATGATGTTTGTTCTGTTGGAGTCATTAAGAATCATAAATCAAAGACCTGACCCCATTTCGCACAATGCACCCAAGCCGTGGCCTATGTCGTGCTGACAGTACCGAAAAGCCCGCTCGCCGTATTTCCAGGCTTCCCGCCAATGAATGGACGATAAGCCGATCAGTATGCCCGAATCGGGTAAGTCGCCTGCAAACCGGCAACGCTGTTCAAGGCTGTGATCGTGGCTGACATAGTGGTAAACCCCCGGTTTAATAGGGAGGGTGTGTATGCCGGAAACCTGCCGGGCGCCGGTGTAATCATTACCGACGCTGATCAGGTAGGCTTCAGTCGGGTGCAGGTTGCCGCTGGAAGGATTACAGCGCAAGGCCCAGCGGCTGGGGCCGTATTGTTTCCATGCCGACAGGCCGAAAGCCAGTTCCAGCAATAAGCCGATATATGTCAGGGTTAACGGTAAGGCCGGTATTGTTTCCGGATTATCCAGGCCGGCAAACAAAGGTTCGAGTTCGGCGCCAGGCTCTGGCAGCGTAATAATTTCACAACCGGAAAAACGCCGGAAAGGGTCGGGTTGGTCTTCCCAGTCGATGGTTTCCGGACCTTTGGCGTAGCGTTCCAGGTGGTGTTTGGTGCGGTTGTGGTAGTTCAGGATGGTTTCGGTTTGTTTATTCATGATGAGGCAAGACCGTGCTGAAAAGCCTTTTGCGGATTGGTATCCTGGCGGGTGTTCGCGGATATTGCTGATTACACCTGTATTTGCAGCAATCCTGTAGCTTTCCGTTTATCCTGCCATTCATTCGGAGTATACGCTTTAACACTGACCGCATGAAGTTTACCCGATGCCAAAGGCTCTTTTAAAGTTGCCAGCACCATTTGCTGTTTTTTGACTGCCGTTAACGCGTTAAATTGCGAACTAACCACGGTGATTGATAAATCGCAGTCTTCGCCTTCGACCATCACTTGTGCATCGTCAATAACCTGTCGCACCCGTTGTATAATTTCACCGGCGGCCAATGCGCCGTTTTCAGCATGCGCTTTTTTCGCTACTGCGGCCGTTAATAACGGCAGGAGACTGTCGTTACGGAACATTTCTTCAATAATGTCGCAACCGCCCACCAGTTCGGCGTTGACAAATAATTGGGGATAGGTCGGCCAGTGGGAAATACCCGGCAGCTTTTCACGGATAAAAGGCGCTTCCAGGACATTGACATAAGCATAAGGAATATGAGTGGCATTGAGCATGCCGACCGATTTGGCAGAAAATCCGCATTGCGGATTCGCCGGTATACCTTTCATAGACAATAGGATTGGATTGTCAGTCAATTGTTTGCGGATTTTGTCTTCGGTTTTTATAAGGTTCTCGTTTTTATCAATTTATACGGTAGGGTAAGGCGTTTTAGGAATGCGCATGAAATAACTTCCGCAAGTTTTATTTTTAAACCATGAAGAACATGGACCAACCCAGAACCATACTAGACCCTCCGCCCGTTCTTTCGCCAATGCCCGATAACGTAATCCGACACGGACTGACCAGAAAATACCAATCTTTTTCAAACGCAATGAAGGATGCCGTGGATTAGTTAGAAGTAATTCAAAATTCTTATCGGCTAAATTGCGGATTTCCTCTGGGAGTTGCCGATAGTGGAACCAAAAATCCGGCGTAGCGAAATGGTTCAAAGCGGTCTTGCGTTGCCAGCAAGAAATTCATCGTCAGCACGCTTACCAACAGTGTCCAAACGACCTGCCAAAATATCAGCCTCGATTTTTTGATCCCATTGATCAGAGATAAGCTCTTCAAACCACTCTGAAAATTGAGAAAGCTCATCGACGGACAATCGTGAAACGGCCATTTCAAGTTCTTGAACGTTGCTCATATCCTAACCTAACTTCGTCACCAAAACCCCTCTAAGTCATTGATATTCAGTTTTTTGGTGATATTTCGCAAAAAAAAGATGTTTAAAATCAATGGCTCTTT
>PGZD01000114.1 GCA_002843155.1 Gammaproteobacteria bacterium HGW-Gammaproteobacteria-3 | reverse complement strand
TAGTTTGGTCTTCAAGTAACCGTAATTATACTCCTGTAGGGCGCTTTATTCTTTATTTATCAAAGTATTGCTGTATTTTTTGAACTCCGAAACTTTAGTAATAAGTGAAAAATCAGGAGGAGACACTCACCGGCAGGAATCCTTTCAGCTCTGCAAGACACGAACCGCAGCCGGTGCCGGCGTTCAAGACTTGACCTATTTGTTCGACGCTATGCAGTTTATGGTCTTTGACCGCCTGTTCAATCGATTTTTCGCCGACATTGAAACAAGCACAAACGATGCGGCCAGCATCCGGCTGGCCTTTGGGCGGCAGGCCGCTGAGCAGACTCAAACGCTGCGCCCGGCTGATGGTTTGAGCGAACAAGGTCGAAAGCCAGGCAGGGTCCGGCAGTTGCGCTGCGGGTGAGATAAAGCAGCAACTTTGTAATTGCTCATCGGCCATGTGTGCGGCGCGATAAAAACCGGCTTGTGTGTCGGTATATTCCAGCCATTCCGAAGCTTCGGTTTGCGGGCCGAGCAGCAGGTTTCGGGTCCATTGCCGCCAATCCGAAGGTTGAGATAGACCGGCCAGCTCATAGCGAATAAAATTTTTGCCTTTGAGGCTGACGAAATAGTCCGGACGCTCGAAATATAACGGTGTTTTCGACAACACCATGGCATGCCATCGCGCCTGGAAAGGTGCGATTCGTACCGGCGTTTGTTTGCTTTCCGGCTGACCTGAATCAGGATCGACGACCGGATTGACGACGGCGCCGACCCGGCCCTGGCTGCTCATTTGGCCGCTCCAGTGCATCGGTACGAACAGGCTGCCGGGTTGCTGGGATAAACTGCAATCGACGCGGGCGATCATGCTGCCCCAACGGCTGGTAATGGTTGCCAGAGTGCGGTGTTGCAAACCCGTTTTTTCCGCATCGCGGGGATGAATTTCGACCCAGGGTTCCGGTCTGTGGGCATTGAGCTTGGCCGACAAGGCGGTACGCGTCATGGTATGCCACTGGTCGCGCAAGCGTCCGGTGTTCAGGGTGAAAGGATAGTCCGCGCAGGGAGCGTTACGCGGCGGTCGCGGAGTCACCGTGATAAAGCGGGCTTTTTGGCTGGGGGTATAGTAACGCCCATCGCCGAACAAACGCGCCGTGCCTTGTGTTTGTCCGTGGGGCAGAGGCCATTGCACGGGTTGCAAGTTATCGAAGCCGCGTTGATCGATGTCGGCGAAAGAACCAATGTCAAAATCCCGGAACCCGTGGGTTTCATCGTTTTCAAAGCCCGACAGTGCCGCATGTTCCTTGAAAATAGCGGCGCTGGTTTGATACCCGAAAGCCTCGGCAAAACCCATGCGTGCGGCAACCTGGCTGATGATCCACCAGTCCGGCCTGGCTGCGCCGGACGCCTCGAACAAAGGTCGCTGCCGGGAAATGCGCCGTTCGATATTGGTGACGGTGCCGTCTTTTTCGCTCCAGCCGGTCGCGGGCAGCTTGACATGGGCCAGATCGACGGTATCGGTGGTTTTGATACAGTCGGAAACGATTACTAAAGGACATTTTTTCAGCGCCTCGCGATAGCGGTCGGCATCGGGCAGTGTCACCACCGGATTGGTGGCCATGATCCACACCGCCTTGATTTTTCCTGCATCGATGGCGTTGAACATGTCCACGGCTTTTAAGCCGGTCTGACTTGCGACCCGGCTCGTACCCCAGAATCTGCCGACCCGTTCGACATGTTCGGGATTTTCCAGATCCATGTGCGCCGCCAGCATATTGGCCATGCCGCCGACTTCGCGTCCGCCCATGGCATTGGGCTGACCGGTAAAGGAAAAAGGGCCTGCGCCCGGATAGGCTATTTTTCCGCTGGCCAGATGGCAATTGATGATGGCGCTGCATTTATCGGAACCCGAGCTGGACTGGTTAATGCCCTGTGAATACACCGTCAGCGCTTTAGACGTCGTGGCGAACCATTTATAAAACTGTTCGACATCGGCAATCGACAAAGCACAGCTTGCAGCGACTGCGGCAAGCGTCGGCGCGGAACTCCGCGCGGCTGCGAGAGTTTCGGCAAAGCCTTCGGTATGGGCTTCGATATAAGCGGTATCGAGCGCGTGGCGGTCAGCCAGATACGTCAGCAGGCCGTTGAACAGCACCGCATCCATGCCGGGCTTGATGGGCAGATGTAGGTCGGCTATATCGCAACTGGCGGTAATGCGAGGGTCGATGACCACGATTTTCAGCGCGGGATTAGCGGCTTTGGCCTTGCGTATGCGCTGGAACAGAATGGGATGGCACCAGGCGGCATTGGCGCCGACCAGGATGATCAGGTCGGCCAGCTCCAGGTCTTCATAATTGCACGGTACCGCATCGGCGCCAAAAGCGCGTTTATAACCGACCACGGCGGAAGACATGCACAGTCTGGAATTGGTGTCGATATTGGCGGCGCCGATGAAACCTTTCATCAATTTATTGGCGACATAATAATCTTCCGTGAGCATCTGGCCTGACACATAAAAAGCCACGGCATCGGGCCCGTGCTGTTCGATGATGGCCGACAGGCCTTCGGCCACGGTGTCGAGCGCGGTATTCCAGTCGGTTTCAAGACCGTTGACTTCAGGGTAAAGCAGGCGGTTTTCCAGCGAGACGGTATCGCCCAGCGCCGCGCCTTTCGAACACAGTTTGCCGAAGTTGGCAGGATGATGCGGGTCGCCCTGGATCGTGAGCTTATGTGTGGCGGCGTCGTCAATGCGGGCTTCGATGCCGCAGCCGACACCGCAATAAGGACAGGTGGTTTTAACAGTATTGACTTTCATGGCAGTGTTTTCAGGCGGCTTGTGCCGGGGCCTCTGGTCCAAAAATAAGCCGGTCTCTGATGCCCGCGATATTGCTTTGCTGTTTGACCAGATTCAGATACCAAGCGTTGTCGGTGGTGTCGCCGAACATCACCATGCCGGTGATGACGTTGTTTTTCAGGACTATTTTTTTGTACACGTTCAGGGCCGGGTCAATCAGCGTAATCTGTTCGCTGGCTGCATCGCCTGCAAAATCGCCCACTGAAAACAGATCGATACCGGTGACTTTGAGCATCACCGCCGAAGACAGAGTTTTGTAAGCCGCATCGCACCTGGCGGCGAGATGGTTGGCGCAAACTTTGGCCTGTTCATAGACCGGAGCGACCAGGCCGAATAATTGTCCCTGGTGCTGTACGCATTCGCCCACTGAAAAAATGGCCGGGTCGCTGGTTTGCATCGTATCCTGCACCACAATACCTTGCTCGCAGTCGAGGCCGATTTTTTCAGCCAGTGCGATATTGGGTTTGATGCCGGTAGCCATAATCAGAATGTCGGCAGGCAAAATGCTGCCGTCATCGAGTATGACTTGGCTGATATGACCTTCGGCGCTGACTATTTCTTTGACGGTGGTGCCCAGGCGAAACGACAAGCCGGTTTGTTCGAGCTGTTTTTTTAAAAAGGCTCCGGCCTGCCGGTCTAGCTGGCGATTGAGCAAATGCCCGGCGCGATTGATAACGGTCACGTGCATACCGCGCTGCATTAAGCCGTTGGCGGCTTCAAGACCGAGCAAGCCGCCGCCCAAAACGACGGCATGTTGCCGGGTCGAGGCTTTTTCGATCATCGCCGCGACATCGGCAATGTCGCGAAAACCCATGACGCCTTCAACATCACGGCCGGGGATAGGCAGCATCAAGGGCAGGGAACCGGTCGCTATCAGCAGTTTGTCGTAAGAGGCTTGTGTGCCGTCTTGCGTCAGCACGATGTTACGGTCACGATCGACATCGATGACGGTTTTTTCAGGGCCGCAGTGCAGCGTGATATTGTTGTTCCGGTACCAGGCAAAATCATGAATCATGATTTCATCGATATTTTTGGCGCCGAACAAGACCGGCGTCAGCATGATGCGATTGTAATTACCGTGCGGCTCCTTGCCGAACACGGTAATTTCGTAATGCTCGGGTTCAAGCTCAAGCAAGGTTTCGATACAACGCATTCCGGCCATGCCATTGCCGATGACGACTAATTTTGGTTTCATGGAATCACTCAAATGTAAAAACTTCAGCGCTCTTGCAATAAGGACTTAAAATGAAACATTGGCTTGCACCCAGATTTTTTGCGTGTCGTTTTTCAGTGCCCCCGGCGCTGTGCTGTCGCCGTCATAAAAAGCGTATTTGGCCAGCACCGAATAATGTTTGCCAAGGGCGCGGGTAACCAGAA
>PGZD01000042.1 GCA_002843155.1 Gammaproteobacteria bacterium HGW-Gammaproteobacteria-3 | reverse complement strand
AAAAGAGCCATTGATTTTAAACATCTTTTTTTGCGAAATATCACCAAAAAACTGAATATCAATGACTTAGAGGGGTTTTGGTGACGAAGTTAGGTTAGCGATAGTGAACTATGTAACTGTTTGCACAAAGCGCCGCTCTTGGCTCACGCCCCTTACCTACATCCTTGTAGGCAACGCAGAAGGCGGACAAAAAACAAGTCAGTTGCACAAGTTTATAAAATGCACGTTCTTAAGTTCTGTAGAGGGGGTTTCACGCATATCACAGTCCCCTCTACGCCTCTGCAGACTGTCACCCAATCTTCATGTTTTGATGACAGCACCCTCAAAGCCAAGTTGACGCCAGGCTTCATAAAGCATGATCGACACGGTGTTGGATAAGTTCAGACTGCGACTTTCCTGCCTCATCGGCAAATACAAGCACTGACCGGCAGCCAGCAAAGTCTGCGGCAAGCCGCGCGTTTCCGGACCAAAGAGAAAAGTATCGCCGTGTTGAAAGCTGACCTCACTGAATAGCCGCGCGCCTTTGGTTGACAAGGCGAAAATACGTTCGAGATGAACCCCTGCCAAAAAATCAGTCCATGACTCGTGCACTTTGACATCAACCCATTCATGGTAATCGAGACCCGCACGGCGCAATTTTTTATCTTCCAGGGCAAAACCCAACGGCTCGATGAGGTGCAATTGCGCCCCGGTATTAGCGCAAAGCCTGATTATATTACCGGTGTTTGCCGGAATTTCCGGCTCATAGAGCACAATATTGAACATTACTTCAAGCAACAACACTGACTAGGCCTCACGATATATCAATATCGCACGCCCTCACACAGTCACCGGCGTCAGCTTCCATATTTCCCGATTATAATCACCAATCGTTCTGTCCGTCGAAAACTTGCCGCTGGCCGCGCAATTGATAATACTCATGCGGGTCCATTTTTCCCTGTCCTTATAAACCTGCTCGACATTTTTTTGTGCTTCGATATAACTGCGAAAATCGGCGATCGTCATCCACGGGTCATGAGGGCTTTTCATCGATGCGATGACATCATCGAAAATGCCGGGCTCCAGCAAATTGAAATGACCGCATTCGATCAGGGCCATCACGCGCTGTAAATCTTCATCCTGCTCGATGATAGAAGTTGGGTGATAATGACCGCGCATAGCCTCGACCTGATCTTCGGTCAAACCGAAAAGAAAGAAATTTTCCTCGCCCACTTCTTCGCGAATTTCAATGTTGGCACCGTCCAGGGTACCAATCGTCAAAGCACCATTCATCATGAATTTCATGTTGCCGGTACCCGAAGCTTCTTTGCCCGCAGTGGATATTTGTTCGGACAAATCGGCGCCGGGACAAATATTTTCCATCGCCGACACGCGGTAGTTGGGTAGAAACACCAGCTTTAATTTGTCACCCACATCGGGATCGGAATTGATGACACTACCGACATTGTTGATGAATTTAATGATTTGCTTGGCCATATGGTAGCCCGGCGCCGCTTTGCCGCCAATCAAAACGCAACGATTGGTCCAGTTGGCGGTATCGCCCCGTTTGATCCGGTCATACAGATGAATGACATGCAGCACATTCAATAACTGCCGCTTGTATTCGTGAATCCTTTTGACCTGGACATCGAACAAGGCGTTCACATCCAGATCGATGCCGAGTTCATTTTTCTTGTAATTGATCAGCTTTTGTTTACTTAACTGCTGGATTTTGAACCATTGTTCGCGGAATTTTGCATCTTCGGCAAAGGGCTTGAGTTTTTTCAGCTCCGACAAGTCGGTCAGCCAGCCATCACCGATGGTTCTTGAAATTAATTCGGCCAAAGGCGGGTTACAAGCCGCAAGCCAACGCCTTGGCGTCACGCCATTGGTTTTGTTATTGAATTTTTTCGGCCATAACTGATAAAAATCCTTGAACAAACCTTCCTGCAACAATTTGGAATGCAACTCGGCGACGCCATTAACAGAGAAGCTGCCGACTAATGCCAGATAAGCCATGCGTACCTGCTTTTCCGGACCTTCCTCGATAATTGACATGCGGCTCATGCGCGCAGTATCACCCGGCCAATGTACCGAAACTTCCGCCATGAAATGGGAATTTATCTCGAATATGATTTCCAGCAGACGCGGCAATAATTGCTGGAACAGACTGACCGACCAGCGCTCCAAAGCTTCGGGCAACAAGGTGTGATTGGTATAAGCCATGGTCCGGGTGGTAATTTTCCAGGCTTCATTCCAGCTCAAGCCGTGAATATCGATCAATAAACGCATCAACTCCGCCACGGCGATACTGGGATGGGTATCATTGAGCTGAAAACAGTTTTTCTCTGCAAATTGACTGAAATCATTACCGTAACGACCGACCCAGTGGGCAATGACATCCTGCAAACTGGCTGAAGCCAGTAAATATTGCTGCCTTAAACGCAAGGCCTTGCCGTTTTCATTGGCATCGTTGGGATACAACACCATGGTGATATTTTCCGCCGTATTTTTAGCGGCCACCGACTCTGCGTAATCGCCGGCGTTAAATTCCTGCAAATCAAATTCTTCGGTCGCGCAGGCTTTCCATAAGCGCAAAGTATTGACGGTGCCGTTTTGGTAACCGGGCACCGGTGTATCGAAAGGCACCGCCAGAACATCATGGGTATCCACCCAGCACACACGGACATGCCCGTTTTCATCGATATGAGACTCGGTATGACCGCCAAATTTGATGCGTTGCGCATATTCCGGCCTCTCAAGTTCCCAGACATTGCCATTGCGCAACCAGTGATCGGGTTTTTCCACCTGCTCGCCATTGACGATATTTTGCGCGAACATGCCGTACTCGTAGCGCAATCCGTAACCTGTGACCGGCAAGCGCAAGGTCGCGCAACTGTCGATAAAACAGGCCGCCAAGCGCCCCAACCCGCCATTACCGAGGCCCGCATCGGGCTCGCTGTCGATAAGCTCCTCTATTTCCAGGCCGAGATCGTGCATGGCTTTTGTCGCGGCATCGGTGACGCCTAAATTGAGCATGGCATTGCTCAATGTGCGCCCCATCAGAAATTCCATCGACAAATAAAAGGCGCGTTTACACTCAGCCTCTTTGTAGGCATCGTACGTTTTTTTCCAGCGCTCGATCAAGCGGTCGCTGATTGCCATTGATAAGGCTTCATAGGCGTAATAAGGCGACCGGCAATTTTCATCCCGCCCGAGACGGTGGCTGTAATAGCGCTTAAAATCCGACTCTAGCTCTTGTTGATCCAATCCTAAAGGCGGCAGCCTGGTGATCGTCGCTGTGGGTTTGCTTTTTTTGAAACTTTCTGTAGGCATAAGTTTTAATCGCTCAAATAATTTAAATTTCATGTCACTTATCTGGTTTTGCTTGTTAATGGATAACTAAAATCCATTGAAATCAGTTTTTATATGGCACGCAAAACAGATGACTTTGGGTAAATCATAGCCATTTTCCACGCGCCAAACAAAGCATTTATGTCCTGCACCAATACAGACCCGCCCCGTCCCTTTTGACTTCAGCTTGGTAAGCTTGGGCCGCTTGGAGCCAGGCACACGGCAAAACCGGGATGGCAGCCTCCCGTTACAGGTCGTGGCTGACAAAATTGTTTAAACCAATACCGGCCTAGGTCATCTATGGAGCAACAGCGCACACTTTCGATGCGCTCTCTGACTGACGGCAGAATGAAATCCCGAAATGGGCTTGTACAGCGCCTTCAATATTGACAGATAAATGGAAAAAAGCTGCCAAACAATTGAACCTGCTAAAGGTAACAATTCCTCAAGGAAAAATGAGGGTCGTACTTAGCTGGGATAGAGGCGACACCACATATGCGATAAAAGCATGATCCTCACCTATTTCAGAAAACAAGGCAGCAAATCAGCTTAACTTGCCATGGCATTGCTTGTATTTTTTCCCGGAGCCGCAAGGACAGACATCATTGCGACCAATTTTTCTGCCATCGCGGACATAAGGCTGTTCGGCGGGCACCTGTTCACCAGCAACGGCAGCGGTATCGCTCCGGCCGTCGTCATCGATTACGGGTTCGGCCTCGGCATGTTCATAATGCACGTCACGCGGGATCTGTCTTTGCTCGTCCAGCGCCTGAACATCCTCTTCTTGGCTGACCTGTACCTTAGCCAGAATGCCGATTACTTCATACTTGATATGATCCAGAAGACTGGTAAACATTTCAAAGGCTTCGCGCTTGTATTCCTGTTTCGGATCTTTTTGCGCGTATCCCCGGAAATGAATACCCTGGCGTAAATGATCCATCGCTGCCAGATGCTCTTTCCAGCTATTGTCCAAAACCTGAAGCATCACCGATTTTTCAAAATGATGCATAACCTCGGGCGATATTTTTTGCTCTTTTTCCCTATAGCTTTGCTCCACCCGGTCGATTATCAATTGCCGCAGATTGGCTTCGTGCAAGCTTTTATCCTGATCCAGTAACCGGCGCAGCGGCATATCGACATTGAACTCCTGCTGCAAATGATCTTCCAGGCCTTTGATGTTCCACTGCTCTTCCATGGTTTTCGGCGGGATATACTGGGTAATGACGGTATTGACGACATCTTTGCGAATCTCAGTCATAATGTCGGAAATATCGTCCGCCGCCATCAACTCGTTACGCTGCGCATAGATAACTTTGCGCTGGTCATTGGCGACATCGTCGTAAGCCAGGATTTGTTTACGGACATCGAAATTGCGGCCTTCGACTTTGCGTTGCGCATTTTCGATGGAACGGGTTACCCACGGATGCTCGATGGCCTCGCCGTCGCCCATGCCCAGCTTCTGCATCAGACCGGCAACACGATCGGAAGCGAAAATACGCATCAAGGGATCTTCAAGCGACAAATAAAAACGCGTTGAACCCGGATCGCCCTGGCGACCCGACCGCCCTCTCAACTGATTATCGATACGCCGTGACTCATGCCGCTCCGAACCGATCACATGCAAACCACCGCTGGCAATGACTTGCTGATGACGATCCAGCCAGGCGCCACGCACTTTTTCCCGTTCATGTTCAGAAGCCTCTTCACCCAATGCCGCCAGCTCCGCATCCAGATTGCCGCCCAGCACAATATCGGTACCGCGACCGGCCATGTTCGTGGCAATGGTCACCGCGCCCGGCATCCCCGCCTGTTCGATAATATGGGCTTCCCGTTCATGCTGCTTGGCATTGAGCACTTCATGTTTGATATTTTCCTGTGTCAGCAGCTTTGAAATCAGTTCGGAATTTTCGATTGACGTGGTGCCCACCAGGACCGGTTGCTTGCGCTTGACACAAGCCTTGATATCGTCGGCAATGGCCTGATATTTCTCTCTCGCGGTCAGATAAACCAAGTCACCCAGATCTTTCCGGATCATCGGCCTGTGAGTCGGAATGACCACGACTTCGAGTCCATAAATTTTATTCAGCTCAAACGCTTCGGTATCGGCGGTGCCGGTCATGCCGGACAGTTTTTCATAAAGCCGGAAATAATTCTGAAAAGTAATCGACGCCAGAGTTTGATTTTCATTCTGAATCGCAACGCCCTCTTTGGCTTCAATCGCTTGATGCAAGCCTTCGGACCAGCGGCGGCCCGGCATGACCCGACCGGTGAATTCATCGACAATAATCACTTCATTGTGTGCGACGATGTAATCCACATCTTTCTGAAATAAATGATGCGCACGCAGCGAAGCATTTAAATAATGCATCAGCCGGATATTGGCAGCATCGTAGAGGCTGCCGCCTTCGGGCATCAAACCCTTTTCGGCCATCAAGTCCTCAATCCGTTCGTGCCCGGCTTCGGTCAAATAGACCTGACGGACTTTTTCATCCACGGAAAAGTCGCCGGGGCCATCCTCTTTTTCCTGTTTGCTCAACAACGGCACTATTTCGTTGGCTTTCAGATAAATATCGGTGCTTTCTTCGGTCGGCCCCGAAATGATCAGGGGCGTACGGGCTTCATCGATCAGAATCGAATCGACCTCATCGACGATGGCAAAAGCCAGCTCCCGCTGAACTTTTTGCTCAAAGCTAAAGGCCATGTTGTCGCGCAGATAATCGAAACCGAATTCGTTATTGGTACCGTAGGTTATATCGGCGGCATAGGCGGCGCGTCTTTCCGCGCTGTCCAATTGACTGACGATAACGCCGGTGCTCAGCCCGAGGAAAGCATAAAGTCTACCCATCCATTGCGCATCGCGCGACGCCAGATAATCATTGACTGTCACCACATGCACACCACGGCCGGGCAAGGCATTGAGATAAGCCGCCAACGTCGCCATCAGGGTTTTACCTTCACCGGTTTTCATTTCGGCTATTTTGCCGTTATTGAGCACCATGGCGCCAATCAACTGCACATCAAAATGGCGCATGCCGAATACCCGATCGGAAGCCTCCCTGACTACAGCAAAGGCTTCCGGAATCAAATTATCCAGTTTTTCACCTTGAGCCAGGCGGTCACGGAATTCTTGCGTTTTAGCTTTCAGCTCGGCATCGGACAGTTTTTTAAAATCGGAAGCCAGCGCATTGATTTTTTTAACCAGCTTCCTTTTCTTTTTGACCAGCCGATCATTCCGACTCCCTATAACAAATTTAACCAGCTTACCGAGCATGCTTTTTTTCCGGTGTGAATTTAAGTAAAAAGTACTTCAAAAGTTTTGATTATATACTGTCTGCTGCATGAGTTACAGTTAAAAGGATGTATCTGCGGCCATTGAAGCCGAGAATCAATCGACCGTGAGAACAGAATCTATCGGGTTGATTTTTCAGAGACTGCGCACAATGTCCGCAACGAGCCCAGGCCCCTGATAAATCAGTCCGCTGTAAAGCTGTATCAGACTGGCGCCGACCGCTAATTTTTCCAGAGCATCCTCGACCGACATAATGCCGCCTGCCGCAATAATAGGGAGCTTGCCATTGAGCTCCCCGGCCAAACCTTTAACGACAGCCGTTGCCGCGTCCTTCACCGGCGCACCGCTCAACCCACCGGCTTCGTCGGCCAACGGGTGCCCCGCAATGCCCTCACGCGCAATCGTGGTGTTCGTGGCAATAACACCGTCCATCTCAAACTGTAACAGCAAGGCCGCGATGCGGATAATGTCCTCAGGCGTTAAATCCGGCGCTATTTTAAGCACCAATGGGGTGTACTTTGAGTGTTGCTTTTGCAATTTAAGCTGCTCTTGTTTCAGCGCCTGCAACAAGTTTTTGATGTCATCGCCCTGTTGCAATTGCCGCAGATTTTTGGTGTTGGGCGAGGAAATGTTAATCGTGATGTAGCTGGCCGCCGCATAGGCTTTACGCAGGCCGAAAAGGTAATCATCGGTCGCCTGCCCGATAGGGGTATCGAAGTTTTTACCGATATTGATGCCGATGACACCTCGATAGCGGCTGCGCCCGAGGCGCTCCAGCAACGAATCCACGCCTTTGTTGTTGAAGCCCATGCGGTTGATAATGGCGCGCTGCTTAGGTAAACGAAACAGGCGCGGCTTCGGGTTACCGGGTTGCGGGCGCGGCGTCACCGTGCCGATTTCGATAAACCCGAACCCTAAAGCCGACAAAGCATCAATATAAGCGCCGTTTTTGTCGAGCCCCGCAGCCAGTCCCACGGGATTTTTAAATTCAAGCCCCATCAGCGTCACAGGTTTATCGGGCAGAGCAGGGTAAAGAAACTTTGACAATCCGCTCAGATAGGCGACTTGAAGCAGTTTCAGTGTCACATCATGCGCTGTTTCCGGGTCGAGCGAGAACAGCGCGGGGCGTACTAAAGAATAAAGATTCATGAATATAAAGTGTGCAGGACAAAAAATGCGGCGCTGGCGCTATCAATGCCGGGCCGTCATCTGATAAGACTCGGCTGCTATGACGCCGGGGCGGTTCAGGATTAAATCCACCATCAATTGCGCCGATGCGGGCGCCATGACCAGGCCGTTTCTGAAATGCCCGGCATTGATGCTTAAATTATTAAACGCGGGGTGCCGGGTAATATAAGGTATGCCCCGACTTGTACCCGGACGCAAACCGGCCCAGTGCCGAATGTCGGTACAATCTTTCAGCGCCGGACAAAGATTTTCCGCGAAGGACTTGAGCCGCCGATAGGCGGACCAGCTTGTCGTTTTGTCAAAATCGCAATCTTCAAGCGTGCTGCCGGCCAGAATTTTGCCATCGCGCCGGGGAATCAGATAGTGGTCCTTCTCAAGCACCATAAAGGCAAGCGTATTCGGCTCGGCGTCGAACAACAGCATTTGTCCTTTGACAGGTTTGATTTCAGGACTGGCCTGATGCGGCAAAAATTGCCGACATAAAGCACCGGTCCAGGCGCCGGTGGTAAAAATGAGCTGGTTCACAGCCTGTCGGCCCGCACTGGTGCTTATTGATACAACTACGTCATTTTCGCTGATTAATGTATTTAATGTACAGCATTCAAGCAACTGGACGCCTTTTTGAACCAAATCTTGCCGCAGCGCTTTTAACAACCTGGGGTTGCGTATGTGGGCAATTTCGGATAACCAGAGCGGCTTGTCCATTTGCGCCTGTAAACAGGAAGTATCAGGCAAATCGCTTTGACAAACGATGCCCTGATTTCGGCACCAGACGCGGGCAGCGTCTGAATCGGGCGTCTGGGTTATCAGCAAGCCGCACGGGCTCCATTCGGGGTCAATACCGGTAGCAGCTTTTAGTTCTGCGGCAAGACTCGGGTAAAGCGACAGACTGTGCCGTACCAATGTGGTTATCGCGGCATTCTGGCGCCAGGGATAAATGGGCAGTAAAATGCCGCCGCCTGCCCACGACGACTCCTGTCCCAGTCGATTTTTATCGATCACGGTGACGCTGGCGCCCGCCTCTACAAAAGCGCGCGCCGTCAACAGGCCGATAATGCCGCCGCCAATCAGGGTAATGTCTGTACTTGGTATCATACAGCTAGAATATGGATTAAAAGTAAAGAAGCAGACATCATACTTTCCAGTCTTGATTTACTGTAACCCGAATAACAGCGCTTGAGCTGAGCCGTCTTATCGGATTCATTTCAAATAATTGACCACAAACAAGGCCGAAGAAACCGTCACGCCTAAAGACCAAAACATAAAGCGATCCATGCGCCGCCCCATTTCCACAAAACGCTGATTAAAATCAACCTGTATTTGCTCAAATTTTTTGTCCATCTGGGTAAAGCGCAGATTGATATCGGCCTGTATTTGATCAAACTTTTTATCCACCTGGGTAAAGCGCAGATTGATATTAGTCTGTATTTGCTCAAACTTTTTATCCACCTGGGTAAAGCGCAGATTGATATCAGTCTGTATTTGCTCAAAACGTTTGTCAATCTGGGTAAAGCGCAGATTAAAATCAGTGTGCATCTGCTCAAAGCGCCTGTCTACTTGCTCAAAGCGTTTATCCACCTGCTCAAAGCGCTTATCCACCTGCTCGAAACGTTTATCCATCTGCTTAAAGCCTTCAATCATCAGTTCACGCTGATGTTTCAGCTCTTCCTCAACGCGAAGAGTGCGTTCGCGCAAATCGATTTCATAACGGACATTGGCGTTTTTCAGCTCAGGGGTATTGTTGATTGCCTGCTGGACAATGTCCTGAATTAGTTCAATATCTTCTTGTGCGAAAGCCATGGACGTAATCTTTGGAATCATTGAAGGGGATTTAATTATAACAAAAAATACCCGCACTACCGACTTTCGTGTCAACCAAGAAATGCCAGAAATAAGGCCTGACCGCTTCTGTATTTTTGTTGCATCTAACAAACAAATCCATAGAATAGTCGATAACGTCATCATTAGTCATTGAATTTAAAAGAATAAATAAAACATAAAAAATGCACTTAAAACTTGTAAGGAGACCGTTTAGCTGCTATTATTATCACCGTGTAATGCGTTATGTTGTTTTAAAGCAAAATTAAACCAAAACCTCACGAGGGGGAGCTATGAAATTGAATAAAACTCACGCAAATTGGGGCGTTGCCGCAGCTACTTTAACGATGGCCGGCGCTCTGGTTTCTCCACAAGTCTTGTCAGCATCCAAAGCCGAACATGCCTTGCAGGCGACCGATTCGAAAGTAGAGGCTTTGGAATCTCAAGTCAATCAAATGTCGCAAATGCTGCAATCCATGCAGGACGAACTGACTCGCGTAAGGACTGCGGCAAGCCGTAACGCTTCAGAAAGCAGCGCTAAAGTCCAGGAACTGGATCAGTGGATGGCTTCAGTCAAGTCAACCCCTGTTGCCGAAAGAACCAAAGATAACATGGCTTTCTTCCGTGGCGGTTACGGCCACGGCAATGATAGCCGGGGTACTTTTGGCGCTGTCCCGGGCGGCGGTACTCTGGTTGGCGGTATCGGCGCTTCGGGCGATCCTCTGGTTGGCGCGCAAAAAGCGGATAAAGACGCTTTTTACTTCGGCGCCGCGATGGATTTTAGCCTGAACGACGATCTTTTCGGTTTGATGGACAACACCCAGTTTCTGGCTGAATTGGGTGTTGAGTACAAAGAGTTTGCAGACGATACATACAGCGGCGTAACCGGTCAGAACGTAACCACCAACCAACTGACCATCTCGGTTTCGCCAAAAATTAAATTCCTCAAAGGCAGCGACTTCAGACCGTGGTTAATCCCAGCCGGCTTTGATGTCAATATCATCAGCCCGCCATCCGGCGCGGTAACCGTATTGAATGCGGGTTTACAAGCCGGTATAGGCGCCGATTACAAAATATGGAACAATATTTATGTAGGCGCCGATGCGCGCTATCATGAAACTTTCGACACCATCGATGGTGTCGATACCGACGGCGTAACGGCCGGTGGTTATATCGGTTTCGGTTTCTAAGTTTAATCGGACAGCGAAAGACCCAAAAGGAGGGCGTAAAGCCCTCCTTTTTTTATGCCTGAAAAACCGACGGCCGCCAGAGGCCGACGACCTGTTCCCACTTGCGTTAGCTTTGGCGAATCTGAAAAATCAAATGTAAAACCACTTCTTTTTTGGAGCTTAACGACAATGCAAAAAACAAACTGGCATACCTTTGCCGAGCCGGATGATGTTGCAGCCGCCGCCTGCGCGTTTATTCTTGGCCAGGCCAGGCGCGCCATTGCCGACCGAAACGCTTTTAAACTGGTGCTGGCAGGCGGCACGACGCCGGAAAAAATTTACCATCTCCTGGCGCAAAGCCAGGCCGATTGGGAGCATTGGCATATTTATTTTGGCGATGAGCGTTGCCTGCCGGTGACGAATAAGGAGAGAAACAGCTATATGGCCTGCCGCACCTTGCTGGATAAAGTGACGATACCCGCCAACCAGATACATATCATGCCGACCGAACTGGGAGCGGAAGCTGCGGCAGAGGCCTATCGAAAAACCGTAGCAAATGCCGATGTTTTTGATTGTGTATTATTAGGTATGGGCGAAGACGGCCATACGGCGAGCTTGTTTCCAGGCCGACAACATGCACAAGATGAAACCGTACACACCGTATACAATTCCTCCAAACCGCCCCCGGAACGCATTTCGTTAAGCGCCAAAACTCTCGGTTCAGCCCGCCGTGTGCTGATTCTCGTCACCGGCGCGGGCAAATACCCGGCTGTGCAGCAATGGCGACAAGGCGTGGATTTACCTGTCGCCCGCATTGAATGCGAACAAGGTGTCGATGTTTATATCGATACGGCGGCGTTCAACGGTCCGAACGACTGAAGCTCTCGCCCGATAAACCTATCGCCTGCGGTGAAACTTCACTTCGCGCGCCAAAAAGCGCCGTGCCGATTCTGACCCATGTTGCGCCCTCGCTGATAGCCGCAAGCAAATCGCCGCTCATGCCGAATGAGAAAGTATCGAGCTCGGGGTGCTTAAGCTGAGAGACTTTTCGATACAGTTGTCGGTAAGGTTGGCGTTGCAATGCGTAATCGGCTTCCGGCGCGGGAATGGCCATCACGCCGCGCAGGTGCAGATTAGGCAATCTCGACACCACATCCACGCTGGAAGGCAACTGCTCCAGACTGATACCGGATTTACTGGCTTCCCCGCTGATATTGACTTGAAGGCAGATATTCAATGGCGGCAAATGCGGGGGACGCTGCTCGCTCAGTCGCTGCGCTATTTTGATTCTATCGACACTGTGCACCCAGGAAAAATGACAGGCAATTGCCTTGGTTTTATTGGACTGGATGGGGCCGATAAAATGCCAGATGATGTTAAAAGCGCTTAAAGTCCTCTGTTTGTCCCTTGCCTCCTGTAAATAGCTTTCACCAAAATGCCGCTGTCCCGCCTGATAGGCGCGGATAATGTCAGTCGCCGGTTTGGCTTTGCTGACGGCCAATAAGCGCACCGAACCCTGTCGGCGTCCGGCGGCTGTTTCAGCCTGCCCGATATACTTTAGAATGTCGCTAAGTCGTTGAGGTATTGTGGACATGATCACATGATAAAAAATTAACAAACCACTATTAAACAGCAGCCCTTACAAAATGCAAAGAGATAGTCTAAGGTTATTAACTAGCAGACACACAACTTCGTCCACCCTTGCCTTATTATTCTTTTACTACTCAGACACTGCTTGGAAAAACTATGGATATCGCTGAATTATTAACTTTTTCCGTTAAAAATAACGCTTCGGATTTGCACTTGTCGGCGGGTTTGCCGCCCATGATCAGGGTCGATGGCGACATTCGCCGCATCAATATTCCGGCACTGGCCCATAAAGAAGTCCACGCCCTTATTTATGACATCATGAACGATAAGCAGCGGCGTGATTACGAAGAGTTTCTGGAAACGGATTTTTCTTTCGCCCTGCCCGGCGTGGCCCGCTTCAGGGTCAATGCCTTTAATCAGGAACGCGGCGCCGGCGCGGTTTTCAGAACTATTCCATCCAAGGTTTTGAGTCTGGAAGACTTAAACGCGCCCAAGTTTTTTGAAGAAGTCACTAAAAAACCCAGAGGCCTGATTTTGGTCACAGGTCCGACCGGTTCCGGCAAGTCCACCACCTTGGCGGCAATGATCAACCATATCAATGTCAATGATTATGCGCATATTCTGACGGTTGAAGACCCGATAGAATTTGTACACGAAAGCCAGAAATGCCTCATTAACCAACGTGAAGTCCACCGGGATACGCACGGTTTCAATGAAGCCTTGCGTTCTGCTTTGCGGGAAGACCCGGACATCATTCTGGTCGGCGAGATGCGCGACCTGGAAACCATTCGCCTGGCACTGACCGCAGCCGAAACCGGACATTTGGTGTTCGGGACACTGCACACCACGTCGGCAGCCAAAACCATAGACCGGATTATCGATGTGTTTCCGGCGGCGGAAAAAGACATGATCCGGTCGATGCTGTCGGAATCGTTACAGGCCGTCATTTCACAAACATTGATGAAAAAAATCGGCGGAGGCCGTATCGCCGCGCATGAAATCATGGTCGGCACTTCGGCTATAAGAAACCTGATTCGTGAAGCCAAAGTCGCGCAAATGTACTCGGCCATACAAACCGGACGCAAAGAAGGCATGCAGACGCTGGATCAGAACTTGAAAGAACTGGTGGAAAAAGGTCTGGTGACCGCTAAACAAGCCATGGTCAAAGCCGTCAATAAAGATATGTTCCGTTAAGGAGATTGCCTTGGATTTCAAAGCGTTACTGGCGCTGATGGTACAGAAAAAAGCGTCCGATTTATTCATCACGTCCGGCAGGCCCCCGACTATTAAAGTGGACGGCAAACTTCTGGAAGTGTCGAAAACTTCATTAACGCCGGAGCAGGCGCTAAACGTGGTTCTGGGCATCATGGAGCAACGCCAGAAAGACGAATTCGAACAAACCAAGGAATGCCAGTTTGCCATCGGTGTCCCGCAATTGGGGCGCTTTCGAGTCAGCGCCTTTACCCAGAGAGATGCCGCCGGCATGGTATTGAGACGCATTGAAACGAATATTCCCGATACGGAAGATTTGCATTTACCGCCGATATTGAAAGAACTGGTCATGAACAAACGCGGGCTGGTGCTGTTCGTCGGCGGCACCGGCACCGGTAAATCGACTTCATTGGCTTCATTGATCAAATATCGCAACCAGAACAGCAGCGGCCATATCATCACCATTGAAGACCCCCTGGAATTCATGCACCCGCATTTAGGCTGCATCGTCACCCAGCGCGAAGTCGGCATGGATACCGAATCCTATGAAGTCGCTCTGAAAAACACCCTGCGGCAGGCGCCCGATGTCATTCTGATCGGTGAAATCAGAACCCGCGAAACCATGCAAAACGCCATTACTTTTGCCGAAACCGGGCATTTGTGCATTTCAACCCTCCATGCCAATAACGCCAATCAGGCCATCGACCGGATTCTGCATTTTTTTCCCGATGAAATGCATAACCAGCTTTTCATGGACTTATCCCTGAACCTCAGAGGTATTGTCGCGCAGCAACTGATTGCGCGCAGTGACGGCAAAGGCCGTTACCCGGCCATCGAAATTCTGCTCAATACGCCTCTGGTTTCGGATTTGATTCGCAAAGGCGAAGTCCACAAGCTCAAAGAGCTGATGAAAAACTCAGGCGAACACGGTATGCAGACTTTCGATCAGGCACTTTATGCACTTTACTCGGCGGGCAAAATCAGTTACGAAGACGCTTTGAATTCAGCAGATTCCAGGAACGAAGTGCGCTTGATGATCAAATTGGGCGCCAATAATGCCGCTGGCTTCGATGACGAGACCATGCGACTGGAAGAAGAGGACGATGGCGTTGTTTAAAGTAGGTTCCGCCTGAACATTTCTGCCTATTCCCTGTAGGAGACCGGTTTACCGGGCGACGGACTTTTCTTCTCCCCGTCGTCAGGCAAACCGTACCGCGCTTTAAGATTGCAACTTGGAAATATCGGCGCAGGTCAAAAACTGCTCGGACAGCATGTCGAGCAGATTCAAGCGTTGCGCGCGCAGTTCCGGGTCGTCGCACAGCACCATAACATGATCGAAAAACGCGTCCACGCTGTCTTTTAATTGCGCCAGGCGCGCCAGCGCGGCCCGATAATCCCGCTGCTGCACCAGCGGCCGGATGGCAATCGCCGATTGCCGGGCTTCGGTCAACAGCGCCACTTCTTGAGCCTGAATCAATTTATCCAGGCTATCGCCGGGTTGAACTTCAGCTTTTTTCAGGATATTACGGATGCGTTTGTTGGCCGCAGCCAGGCTTTGTGCTTCGGGCAGTTGCCGGAAACTTTTTACCGCATCCAGGCGTTGCATGAAGTCGAGCGGCTGCGGTGGCTGAACGGCCATGACGGCCTCGAATTCATCAGCACTGTAGGCTTTATCCAGACAATAACCTTTCAACCGTTCAAAAATAAAATCGAGCAGCAACCGGCGCGTTTGCGGTCTGTCGAATTCGTGTTCGAATTGCTCCAACGCAAAATCCACGGAAGCGACCAGATCGAGGTCGAGTCCGCGTTCGATAATGATTCGCAGCACTCCCAGTGCGGCGCGTCTCAGGGCATAAGGGTCTTTGTCGCCGGTTGGGACCAGTCCCGCGCTGAAAATACCGGTTAACGTGTCGATTTTTTCAGCCAACGAAAGTATTTGACCGGTCGTGCTTTCCGGCGTGGGACTCCCCGATTGCTTGGGGTAGTATTGTTCCTCGATGGCCTTTGCGACTTCGTCCGGCTCATTATCGGCGAGGGCGTAATAGCGTCCCATGATGCCTTGCAGATTGGGGAATTCGCCGACCATTTCCGTCATTAAATCGGTTTTGGCCAGGAGCGCCCCGCGTTTCGCCAGATGCACATCGGCATCGAGCTGGGCAGCGATATAGTCGGCCAGTTGTTTGACACGGTGAGTCTTATCGGCCAATGTACCCAGTTTTTTCTGGAAAACGATGCTGCCAAGGCTGTCCACGCGCGCTTCAAGACTTTGTTTTCTGTCCTGCTGCCAAAAAAATTCGGCGTCGGACAAACGCGGAACGATAACGCGTTCATTGCCTTTTTGAATAGCTTCTGGGTTCGTGCTGTCAATGTTGCTGAAAGTGATAAAATGCGCCAACAGGCTGCCGTCCGCGCGTTTGACCGGAAAATATTTCTGGTTGGTTTGCATGGTAGTAATCAATACTTCGGGCGGTAACGCCAGAAACCGCGTGTCGAAATGACCTGTGATCGGCACCGGCCATTCATTGAGTGCGGCAATTTCTTCCAGCAAATCCGCTTCGATATGCGCCACGCCGCCCAGCGCGGTAGCGGCTTGCTCGGCGGCAGCGCGGATCAGATCCTGGCGCTGCCTAAAATCGGCAATGACCTTCCCTTCCTGGTACAAAAGCGGTTGATACTGTTCGGGCGCCGTGATGGTAAGCGCTTGCGGCGCGTGAAAGCGATGACCGTAAGTTTGATTGCCGGTTTCAAGGCCCAGAATGTCGGTTTTGATGGTTTCTTCGCCGAACAACAACACGGCCCAATGCACCGGGCGTACAAATTCGGTGGCATTATTGCCCCAGCGCATACGTTTGGCGACAGGCAGCGCCTGAATACTGCGCCGGATAATGTCGGGCAAAAGCTTTGCTGTGGCCTGGCCTTTGATGTTTTGGGTAAAGGCCAGCCACTCGCCTTTGTCGGTTTTAAGCCGCTCCAGTTTGTCTACCGTGGTTTGGCAACTCGCGGCAAAGCCGATGGCCGCTTTGCTGGGTGTGTCATCCGCGCCGAAGGCCGCTTGCAGGGCGGGGCCGCGTTTTTCAACGGTTTTATCGGTTTGAGCGAGCGCCAGGTTTTCCACCAGTACGGCCAGTCTTCTGGGCGTTGCATAGCCTTTTATGTCCGTATGGCTCAAATCCGCTTCAAGCAGACCCTGGCGGACATTTTCGACTAGCGCCCGACTCAGGGAAAGCAGGGTCTTGGGCGGCAGTTCTTCCGAACCTAATTCAAACAGTAAATGCCGGGTATCGGTCATGACTGCGCCTCCTGCGTCAGCATCGGAAAGCCGAGTAATTCCCGGCGCCGGTAATAGCATTCTGCAACCGATTTGGCCAGATTCCTGACTCTTAAAATATAGCGTTGACGCTCGGTTACCGAAATGGCGTGGCGGGCATCGAGCAGGTTAAAGGTATGGGAAGCTTTCAATACCATCTCATAAGCCGGTAAGGGTAAGTCTTGTTCAAGCAGTTTCAAGCATTCTTGTTCATAAGTATCGAAACAATTGAACAGAAAATCGACGTTGGCGTGGTCGAAATTGTACTTCGACATTTCCACTTCATTCTGATGGAATACATCGCCATAGCTGACCCTGCCGAATGGACCCTGCGTCCAGGTCAGGTCGTAAACACTTTCAACACTTTGAAGATACATCGCGATGCGTTCCAGGCCGTAAGTGATTTCACCGGTCACCGGCCTGCATTCAAGGCCACCGGTTTGCTGAAAATAAGTGAACTGCGTCACTTCCATGCCGTTGAGCCAGACTTCCCAGCCCAGACCCCAGGCGCCCAATGTCGGCGACTCCCAGTTGTCTTCGACAAAACGAATGTCGTGTTCCAGCAAATCCAGGCCCAAAGCCCGCAAAGAACCCAGATAAAGTTCCTGAATGTTGTCGGGAGAAGGCTTTAATATCACCTGGAACTGATAGTAATGCTGGAGCCGGTTAGGGTTTTCGCCAAAACGGCCATCGGTGGGGCGGCGCGAGGGTTGAACATAAGCGGCGTTCCAGGGCTCGGGGCCGATGGCGCGCAAGAAAGTGGCGGGGTGAAAAGTGCCGGCACCGACTTCCTGATCCAGAGGCTGTAGTAAAACACAGCCTTGCCTGGCCCAATAGTCTTGCAATGCCAGGATCAGACCCTGGAAAGTTGATACGTCGTAATTGGTACTGGACACGGTGATTTCGAAAGGGTTGCGATAAATGTCGCCGATTATAGCTTAAATTCAGCGCTGGATGTATCCCGGCCCAAACAATATTGACGATTGAAGCGCATCTTTTGCCGTTAAAAGATAGCTGACTTTTTTATCAAACCCTTTTAATCCGTAGATTCTTTACTCTCCTCTTTAACAATGGCCTGCAACGATAAGCCGGATGTGGCCGATTTTTTTTCAGTGGCCGCCCCCAAACCTTCACTCAAGTTAATTTTGAGATTGAGATTATTGGGTGAATCGGCATTTTGCAAGGCCTCTTCCAATGTGATTTTACCGGCTTTAAACAGCTTCAATAAATGGCTGTCGAAAGTTTGCATGCCGACATTTTCTGATTTTTCCATCGCTTCCTTGATGCTGTGAATTTCACCTTTATGAATCAGATCACGAACCAGTTGCGTACCCAACAATATCTCAATCGCGGCCGCGCGCTTACCGTCCACGGTGGGAACCAGGCGCTGCGACACAAAAGCCTTCAGATTGAGCGACAAATCCAGCAACAACTGGTTGCGGCGCTCTTCGGGAAAGAAGTTGATGATTCTGTCCAGCGCCTGATTGGCGTTGTTGGCATGCAAGGTGGACAGGCATAAATGGCCGGTTTCGGCAAAAGCCAGCGCGTGTTCCATGGTTTCCTGAGAGCGTATTTCACCGATTAAAATGACATCAGGCGCTTGCCGGAGCGCATTTTTCAGCGCGTCTTCATAGCTGAGCGTATCGACGCCGACTTCACGCTGGTTGACCAGGCATTTTTTATGCGGATGAATATATTCAATCGGGTCTTCAATGGTAATGATATGGCCCGAAGAATGGCTGTTGCGATGGTCTATCAAAGCCGCCAGCGAAGTGGACTTACCGGAGCCGGTACCGCCGACAAATAAAATCAGGCCGCGTTTTTCCATAATGACTTTTTTCAATATTTCCGGCAATCCGAGTTGATCGGCATCGGGAATATCGACTTTGATATTACGGATAACCAACGCCAGATTATTGCGCTGTTTAAAAACATTGATTCTGAAACGGCCAATGCCCGGCTCGGATATCGCCAGATTCATTTCCAGTTTGTGCTCAAACTCTTGTTGCTGTTCCCCGTTCATTAACTGATAAGCAATTTCCTTGATGCGCTCATTTGTCAATATCGTATTTTCCAGAGGCTTCAAAACGCCCTGGAATTTTGCCGCCGGCGGAGCGCCTGTGGTCAGATAAAGATCGGAACCGTCTTTGCCGACGAGAATTTTCAGATAATCTTTAAAGTCCATGATTCATGCCTGACTGTTTAAAATTTTAATTCTAGGCGATAAACGTCGAAGTTGCAGTTGGCTTTATCAATATTTGCGTATAATAGCTTTTGTTTTAATCAAATAATTTTTGCTTATTATGGCTCAACAGAAAAAAGCGGTGGCCTTGATTTCCGGTGGCCTGGATTCGATGCTGGCGGCCAAAACCATCATGGAGCAAGGCATACAGGTTGAAGGCTTAAACTTTTTTACCGGTTTCTGCGTGGAGGGACATACTCACGCCATCCGTCAAAAAGAAGGCGTCAGACCTAAGCGTAACAATGCGCTGTGGGTAGCTGAACAATTGGGCATCAAATTGCATATTGTCGATGTCATCGAGGAATACAAAACCGTGCTCATCAACCCGAAACACGGTTATGGCGCCAATTTGAACCCGTGCCTGGATTGCAAAATCTTCATGGTCAACAAAGCCGGACAGTGGCTTAAAGAGAACAACTTTGACTTCATCATCACCGGCGAAGTAATAGGCCAAAGACCGATGTCTCAACGCAAGCAAACGATGCCGATCATAGCCCGCGAATCCGGCGCCGACGATGTACTATTACGGCCTTTGTGCGCAAAAAATCTGCCCGAGACTTTGCCTGAGCGCGAAGGCTGGGTTGACCGTTCGAAATTGCACGGCTTCAGTGGCCGCTCGCGCAAACCGCAAATGGAGCTTGCCCAACGCTTTGGTTTTGACGATTATGCGCAACCGGCCGGTGGCTGCTGTTTTTTGACCGACGCCGCATATTCATCAAAACTGGTGGATTTATGGCAAAATCGCGGCCATAAAAATTACGAACTGGATGATGTGATGCTGCTTAAAGTTGGACGCCATATCCGGCCCAAAGCCCACTTCAAATTGATTGTCTCCCGCGAGGAAGGCGAAGACCGGTTTTTGCAAGGCTATAAAAATGATTTCATCAGTTTATTCTGCACCAGTCATAACGGACCTTTGACCTTGATAGACGGTACGCCGAACGCTGAAGACCTGACCCTGGCCGGACAAATCACTGCGCGCTACGGTCAGGGACGTGGCGCCGAACAGGTCGATTTACGGGTTCGCTTTCCCGATGGCCGGGAAAAAACACTCCAGGTCAAGCCATTGACGCCCGAACAAATGCCCAAAGAGTGGTTTGTATGAGCCGACAGCTATTGAATGCCCGGCGCCTTTTATGCCCTCTGCCGGTGATCCGAACGCAGGATAAGGTCAAGCAAATGCAGCCCGGCGACCAGCTCGAAATAATCTGCACCGATCCCGGCGTGATGCAGGACATCCCGGCCTGGTGCCGCATCAATGGCCATACCGTATTGGCAACAGACACGCAGACCGGCGAATACCGCATTATCCTGCAAGTGGGTGACAATGGCTGAACAATGCCACGCCACCCGAACGGCGCGTTTGAAAACACGCGTCACCGTGGTGGGCGGAGTCATCAACGTAATATTGTCGATTTTGAAAATTGCTTTCGGCATTCTGGGTCAATCGGCTGCGCTGATTGCCGACGGCATCCATTCCTTATCCGATTTGGCCAGTGATCTGCTGGTGGTGGTGGCGATAAAATTCGGCGCGCGCGAAGCCGACCACGATCATCCCTATGGCCACAGACGCTATGAAACCATGGCGACGGTGGCTTTGGGTCTGGGCTTGGTAGCCATTGCCGGCGGCATCATCTGGGATATGCTGGAACAGCTCAAGCAACCCGAACAGTTATGGGTGCCGCAAACCAACACCCTAGGTATTGCCGCCCTGTCGGTGCTCTCCAAAGAATGGCTGTATCACTACACCCAACGCGCGGCCCGGCAAACCCGGTCGAAATTGTTGCAAGCCAACGCCTGGCATCACCGCAGCGACGCGATTTCTTCGTTAGTGGTGATCGTGGGCATTGGCGGCGTGTTATTGGGCTATCCTTTTGCCGACGCTTTGGCCGCCGTAATCGTGGCCTTGATGGTAGCTAAAATTGGTCTGACGCTGGTCACCCAAAGCATTAAGGAACTGGTCGATACTTCCCTGCCGGAAAACTTTGTCAACGATATCCGGCGCACGATAAAAACCACGCCGGGCGTGCGCGGCATCCATTTGCTGCGGACACGGCAAATGGGCGAGGATGCCTATATCGACGCCCATATTGTCGTCGATGCGCGCATCAGTGTGTCGGAAGGTCATGTAATCGGCGATCAGGTCAGGCATAAACTGGTATCGGAATTCGACGACGTGGTCGATGTGCTGGTTCATGTTGACCCGGAAGACGACGAATTTACCGAGCAGCCCGTCACGGCGCCATCGCGCCCGGAAGTGCATTGTTATTTGCAGGAATATCTGACCGATTTATTTGAAGATATCGAAGATTTCAAAATTCATTATCTGGACGGCAAAACTGAAGTGGAAGTGATTCTGCCGCATCTGATGGGTACTCAACCCGAACAAATAGAACAGGTCAAACAACGCTGCCAACGGATGGAAAACGCTTTGCAGACCATCACCAAAATCAGTATTTTTTTAAAAATTTAGAGGACTTAAAATATGGCAGTCGGACCAGTGCCGTTTCCCCCCATGCGCCCGGTCGCGGGCATTGAGCTGGGCACCGCTTGCGCGGGCATCAAGCAACAAATCAGGGATGATATTGTCGTGGTACAAATGGCCGATCAGGCGACCATTGCCGCAGTTTTCACGCGCAATGCCTTTTGCGCCGCGCCGGTTGTCGTGGCCCGGGAAAATCTGACGCACAATCCGCGCTGGCTGCTGATCAATTCCGGCAACGCCAATGCCGGTACCGGCGCACAGGGCATGCAGGATGCCTTGACCACTTGCAGCGACCTGGCCTCCGCAGTCGATGGCGCGCGCCAGCAGGTCTTGCCTTTTTCCACCGGCGTCATCGGCGAGCCTTTGCCGGTGAGCAAAATAACGGCGGCGCTGCCTGAGGCGGTTGGCAATCTTGCCGCCGATAACTGGGACAAAGCCGCGCGCGCGATCATGACCACCGACACTGTTCCCAAAGGCGTCTCGGTCAAATGCGACATTGCCGGCCACAGTATCACCCTGACCGGTATCGCCAAAGGCGCCGGCATGATCCAGCCCAACATGGCGACTCTGCTGGCCTTTATCGCCACCGACGCCACAATCAGCCAAACACTGTTGCAGCAATGCCTGGCGCAAGCGGTCGAGCAATCTTTCAACCGTATCAGCGTCGATGGCGACACTTCGACCAATGACGCCTGCGTGTTGATGGCCAGCGCTTGTTCCGCCCTGACCATAACCCAGGACAGCGCGGCCTACGCTTTGTTTTCCGAGGCGGTATCGACAGTTTGCCGACAACTTGCCGAAGCCATTGTGCGCGATGGCGAAGGCGCGACCAAGCTGATACGCATTGTCGTTAAAGACGCTCTTGACAACGACGAAGCGGTTCTGGTCGGCAAAACCATCGCCCATTCGCCACTGGTTAAAACCGCTTTTTTCGCCAGCGACCCTAACTGGGGCCGGATTCTGGCGGCGGTCGGCCGTTCCGGTGTGGAAAACATGGCGATCGATAAGATAAACATTTATCTGGGCGCTGTCTGTATCGTCAAAAACGGCGGACGCGCGCCGGATTATACCGAAGCTGCCGGACAAAAAGTTATGCGGGAAGAAGAAATTACCGTCACCGTATCGATGGGCCGGGGCGATGCCTGTCAGGAAGTGCTGACCTGTGATTTTTCCTATGATTATGTTCGCATTAACGCCGAATACAGAACCTGAATGAAATTACGGGCGTAACCGTTGTCCGCTTGTCCCTGAACTCGGGATAAAAGGTTGCTCTTATGCCTGTCATAAGCCGATTTCTTGGCATAAGCATACCATGTAGCGGGATGACCATACCCCTGTGGGCTACAAAAACCATTTCATCAATACAAAATCCGGAACAATTATATTCATCATTCTGACACAGTAAATCAGTAGTCTTCTCGTGGGTGTGGCTTATCCCGCCACACCTTGTTTTGATGGTTCATTATTATTTTCGAGGAGGAACGATGAAACGTGTGTTTTTTATTAAAATGACCCGGCTGCTCAGCGTGATTGGGTTGGGTTTGGCTTGCCGGGTATCAGCTCAAGTCACGTTTACCGAAATGGGTGAGTTTTCCGTTCCGGCGGCCAATCAGGGCGTCGGAGTGGACAAGGATCACTTTTATGCAGTCGACAATCGGCGCATTGAAAAGTACACGAAAGATGGCGCATTTGTCGGTGAATGGGTTGACGCCGAAGACGGTGCCATGATTCACTTAGACAGCGCCATGGTTCGTAACGGAAAGATTTACGCGGCTCATTCCAACTGGCGGCGTTTGCCAATCACCAGTTCGATCGAAATCTGGGACGCCCGGACCATGAAGCATATCGATACCCATAGTTTTGGTCGTTGGGGGCCCGGTTCTTTCACTTGGCTTGATTTTCACAAAGGTTACTGGTGGGGAACATTTGCCAATTATGACCGTTTGGGGCCGGATGGCTTGCCTTATGGCGGTGGCAAATTGAATACCACTGTTGCCAAATTCGATAAGGATTGGAATATTATCCAAACATGGATACTGCCGCCGGAAATACTGGATCGCTTGGAAAATATGAGTAACTCGGGAGGCTCTTGGGGACCTGACGGCTACTTGTATTTGACGCCGCATACACCGGCTGAGGTCTACAAAGTTAAAATTCCGGATGTAGGTTCCGTGGTCGAGTTGGTTGAAATCATTCCGCTTAATATTCGGGGTCAAGGCATTGCCTGGGATCGTCATGAAAAAGATATTTTATATGGCATTATACGGTCAACCGACGAAGAGGCGGCGAATGGCATTGCCAATAAAGTTGTTGTTTTCAAGGCAAACTTTCCTGAAGGCACGCAATTTAAAAACGATGTAGAGCAAAACGAAAAGCAAGACAGCGATAAAAATGATGTAGAAAAGTGAGGCCAAGAACAACCTATTTCGTATTATCGGGCTTTAAGCAGCGGGAGCAGGCTTTAAATTCGTCGGCCCCCGCTTTTTTATAGCCTCAGCCGTTGTTCGGAAAACGGCTGAGTTGCGTTTCCAGTCGACTGTCACTACCGGCCTGATTAAAACCTTCGGCGATTTCCAGAATAGCGTCGGTGTCTACCGGCGAGTCCTCGAAAGGCACCAGCGCCAACGGATTGCCTAGATCGGCCACAGCTTCCAGCGCACCC
>PGZD01000004.1 GCA_002843155.1 Gammaproteobacteria bacterium HGW-Gammaproteobacteria-3 | reverse complement strand
AATGCATCGAGATGTTGTTGAAGAGAGATAATTGATGCGACAATTCTGCATGGTTGGGTTGAATTCGCCACCCAATTTGTCCCACATTTAGAAAGAGAAATTTTATGCCCAGGGATTTAGGTGTGAGAACCAAAAACGATAAAAAAGATAGCGTCGTGTTAGCGCGTTATGGTTCCAAGGAAAAATCCAAGCTTTGGCAGCCGGAAGCGCCGGAAATACGCACATTAAAAGCCATGATTGCTCGTTTAGATGGCATCGAGAAGGATTTGCAACGTGAGAAAAATCGTCAGGAAAAAGCCTTGATTAGCAAAGCGCCTGAAGAAGTTATGATCTCGTTATCCCAAAATGATTGAGCTACTTGAAACTGAGCAGCAGCGGCTTGATAGATTGATTGAAGAACACATTATGAAAGATGCATAAGTGTATAGTTCCGTGCGAGGCGGCCTAACCTGTCAGCAGGCTGTAAAAATTACGCAGCCCGGTTTTTACCGGCTATTATTGAGCAGTAGCGCTTGTCATTCCAATCAAACCCGAATTCACCAATGGAGTCATCATGGGTCCCCATTATCTCAGCCGTTTTTTCAGCCCCAAAACCGTCGCTATTATCGGTGCTTCCGAGCGCAGTGAAAGTGTCGGTCATCGTATCCTGGTCAATATGCAGGAGGCCGGTTTCAGCGGCGGGCTGTATCCTGTCAATCCCAAACGTGAACAAATTTCAGGTTTGAAAGCGTATCCTGCGCTGGCCGCCATTCCCGAAAAAATCGATCTGGCGGTCATTGCCACTCCGGCAGCGACAGTACCTGCCATTGTCCACGAATGCGGTGAAAAAGGTATCGATTCAATTATTATTATTTCCGCAGGTTTTGCCGAACAGGGAGCGACGGGCAAGCACCTGCAGCAAGAAGTGTCGGATATTGCTCATCGTTACGGCATCCGCATTATCGGGCCTAATTGTCTGGGTCTCATTCGTCCCGGCGCTCACGTCAATGCGACTTTTGGCGAAGGCGTGATCAAGGACGGGAATCTGGCTCTGCTGTCGCAATCCGGGGCGGTCTGCACGGCCATTCTGGATTGGGCGCAAGCGCAGGAAATCGGGTTTTCGACTGTGGTGTCGATGGGCGCTGCGGCCGATGTCGATTTTGGCGAAGTGCTCGATTATCTGGCGCTGGACAGCAAAACCACCGGCATTTTAATGTATGTGGAAGGCATCAGGGATGCCCGCAGATTTTTGAGTGGCCTCAAAGCTGCGGCGCGCCTGAAGCCGGTAATACTGATTAAATCGGGCCGTCATGAAAGCGGCAGTAAGGCGGCGATGTCGCATACCGGGGCATTGGTTGGCGGCGATGCCGTGTTCGATGCCGCTATCGAGCGCGCCGGCGTGGTCAGGGCTTACAGCATTGCCCAGCTGTTTTCTGCAGCCCGGGTGCTGGCCAATGATTATGTCGTCAAAAAAAATCGTCTGGCCATTATCACCAATGCCGGCGGCCCCGGCGTCATGAGTACCGACCGCGCCGAAGAAGTCGGTCTGGAAATGGCGCCATTGAGCCAAAGCACTGTGTCGGCGTTAAATGAAGTATTGCCGCCACAGTGGTCACATGCCAACCCCATCGACATATTGGGCGATGCGACGCCGGAACGCTATCTGAAGGCGCTGGAAATCTGTTTGCAAGACGACAATATCGACGGCGTGCTCAATATCCTGACTCCCCAGGCCATGACGCATCCGACCCAGGTGGCCGAATACATTATCGAAGCCGCCAGAACCACGCGCAAACCGATACTGGCGTCCTGGACCGGCGGCAGGCGGGTTCAGGATGCCCGCACGCTGTTCGATAACAGCCAGGTCGCCCACTTCAGTACGCCTGAAGTCGCCGTGGATGCGTTTTCTTTTCTGGCGCAATACCGGCAAAATCAGATTCTGTTGAAACAAATCCCTTTGCCCGAAAATGAACTGGCCGCGCCCGATATCGATGGCGCGCGTCTGATCATCGAGCGGGTTCTGGCCGAAGGCCGCCAGGTGCTGACAAGTCAGGAAGCCAAGGCGATTCTGGCCGCTTTTCATATCCCGGTCTCGCAGACGATCAAGGCCAGCAATGCCAAAGAAGCGATGATCGCGGCAGAAACCATGGGTTTTCCTGTGGTGCTGAAAGTCGATATGAGCGAATTCAGCCATAAATCCGATATTGGCGGTGTCCGTCTGAATATCGGCAGCGCCAAGGAAGTGTCTCATCATTATCAGGACATGGAGGCCGCCGTCAAACGGAAAAATCCGCAGATTCAAACCGTGTCGATGACCGTCGAGCCAATGTATCAAACGCAAAGCGGGCGCGAACTGATGATCGGCGTGATCCGGGATCCGGTATTCGGGCCTGCCATCAGTGTCGGCCTCGGCGGCACTTTGGTGGAAATTCTCAATGATAAAGCCGTGGCGCTGCCGCCGCTGAATGCCTACATGGTCGAGCAAATGATTGCCAAAACCAAGGCGGCCCAATATCTCAAAGCATTCAGACAGCTTCCGGTCGCCAATAAAAAAGCGTTGATCAAGACCTTGCTGAATGTTTCCAGCATGATCAGCGAATTGCCCGAGATTCTGGAGCTGGACATCAATCCCCTGATTGTCGATTACAACGGCGTGATTGCCGTGGACGCCAGAATCAAAGCGCAATTATCGCACCAACTGGTGCCTTACAGTCATATGGCGATACATCCGTATCCGCACGAGTTGACGCAGTATTATCAATTACCCAACGGCAGCGATATTTGCATTCGCCCGATTCGCCCTGAAGATGCCGATCTTGAAAAAGATTTTGTGCACCGTTTATCGGAGCGCACCAAATATTTTCGTTTCATGCAAGCGTTGCAGGAGCTGACGCCGGAAATGGTGGTGCGTTTTACCCAAATCGATTACGACCGGGAAATGGCTTTTGTCGCCGTTACCGAACATGAAGCCGCGCCCAAGGAACTGGGGGTGGGCCGCTATATGATGAATCCGGACGGGCATTCCGTGGAATTTGCCCTGGTCGTGTCCGATGACAGCCAAGGCATGGGCATAGGTTCACGGCTGATGAAAACGATGATGCAGGCAGCCAAATACAAAGGCGTGGCTTTTTTTGAAGGTGAAGTGTTGTCGGTCAACAAGCCCATGCTGTCACTGGTCAAAAAACTGGGTTTCAGCATCGAGCCGATAGCGGGCGAAAGCGAAGTCGTCAGAGTGGTCAAGGATTTGCGGATATAGTTGGGTTACGGCCGCTTTGTTATGGAAACTGTCATAAGAGGGTCATCCATTTGTAACAACAAGCCGGTATGGTACGGTTCTTTGATTGAACTCTTGATGAGGACTTTAACCATGTTTTTAAAACGTTCCTTTTTGCCAACCGCAATAGCCTTGATTCTGATACCGCCCGCCATGGCGGATGTCGGGAAAACCAGTGAAGACAATTTTCTGCGCTGGACAGACTTCAACTTTGGCGTGAGTAATGACATTGGTGGTTCGGCGACAACGCCTGAAGGCTTCCTGCGCGACAGGACGCGGTCAGCCGCCGAGCTGCTCAAAGTTTCGGACAGTCTGCAAGTTGAATTTGTCACGCGAAATGTCGGCAATAATCTGGATATGATGGTGCTTTACCCCGGAGTAAATCCAACGCACATCATCGCGTGTATTGAAGGCGGCGTCGAAGACCTGGCCGATGGCAGAAAAAATCCTTCGGTACAGACCATTGATCTGGCAACTGGTAATGTCACGACCATCCTGCGCGGAATGGATCGTTGCGATGGTATTCGCACAACGCCCTGGGGCACCATTTTGGCGACAGAAGAAACCGATGATGGTGGCGCCTACGAAATTATCGATCCTTTAAATACCGTCGAAAATACCGTTACTGATCGCGCGGCGGGTACCATCACCGGCGCAACCGCGAGCAATATTGCCAAACGCGACGCTCTGCCGACCATGGCCTGGGAAGGTTTGGCGGTATTAAGAGGCGGTGTTGTTATTGCCGGCGACGAAGAACGCCCGGGTTCCGACGTGGATGACAACGGCGGCAACGATACCGATGGCGGTGCCTTGTTTAAATTTGTGCCCAGCGCTATCCGAAATGACGGCTCAAACATAACGGATTTGAGTCAGTCGCCTTTAGTGTCCGGCACCACTTATGCTTTACAGGTCAGTTGTTTTAATGACAGGGTTCAACACGGGCAAGGCTGCGAAGTCGGCAATGGCTCCTGGGTCGAAGTGGTTGCGGCGGACGCCCGTAAAGACGCCAATCGAAAAAATGCCACCGGGTTTTATCGGCCCGAAGATTTACACCGTGATCCGGACTTTACCGGCGCGGGCGTCCGTTTTTGCTGGACCAATACCGGCAACGAAGGCGCTAAACACTATGCCGAACTTATGTGCGGTATTGACAGCAGTCCGAACGAAGCAGTTGCTGACGAACTCAGCGTCATTATCAATCGTTTTGTCGAAGGCAATCGGGATATGAATTCGTTCGACAATCTGGATTTTCAACCGGGTACCGGTATGCACTATATCGTCGAGGATCATCCTAATGGTGATATCTGGGCCTGTTTGCCGGATGGCGCCGACCGGGATATTAAATCGGACGGTTGTGTAAAAGTACTTTCCGTAATTGATGACAGCGCAGAACCTTCCGGTTTTATCTTTGCGCCGGATGGAAAGACAGCCTATGTCTCCATTCAGCATAGCGACGATGCTCCCGGTACAGAATTTGACGGCTATGATACCGATGATTTGATTAAAATAACCGGATTTAACACGCGTTTGTTCAAGCCTTCGGAATTGGATGCTCTCCTCAATCTCCAATCCGGGCAGGCATCGACTCAACCGGACAATACTATTCGTTTGGATAATTTTACTTTTGGTGGACAGCCCTTGTCGGTCAATATAAAAATCAATATGGACGGCACTTGGGAGCTGCGTTAAATCAGCAATAAATCGTATGATGTTCATTCGTGGTAATGGGCCTTTGCGCGCATTGCCACGAAGTTCATGCAAAATCAAACAAATCGTTAGGCGGATCTGACAGTATTACCCGGCAAACACGCGGCACACTCCAATACCGCGAAAACACTCAAAACCGTTACCTCTCATTTTTATCTACCTCCTTTGTCTTTATCCGGATTCGGCTTTCATCTCAGCCCGGCTTGGCGTTACACTATGGTTTTGCTTGGCTCTTGATACCTATCGTGACGACATTAAAACAAACCGCACTTTATGACTTGGCAGTGCAGACAGGTGCAAAAATGGTTGCCTTTGCCGACTACCGGATGCCCCTGCATTACGGGCAGGGCATCATCCAGGAACATTTGCATTGCCGCAGCAAGGCGGGCTTGTTCGATATTTCTCATATGGGGCAATGCCTGATCAAAGGCCGGTCGGCGGCGGCCTTGCTGGAAAAACTGACGCCCGGCACACAAACCCGCCTGAAACACGGCCAGCAGCAGTACACCGTATTGACCAATGCCGACGGCGGCATTATCGACGACATCATTGTCACAAATTTTTCCTCGACGCTTATGATCGTGGTCAATGCCGCTTGTAAGGATAAAGACTTCCGCCATTTGCGCGCCCATCTTGGCGACGAATGCCCGCTTCAGGAACTTAACGAACACGCCTTGCTGGCGCTGCAAGGGCCAAAAGCCGAAGCGGTGCTGCTCAATTACGCGCCGGAAGCGGCTCACTTGAGGTTTATGAATGCCTGCCACAGCGACATTGACGGTATTCCCTGCACCATCAGCCGCTGCGGCTACACCGGCGAAGACGGTTTTGAAATTTCCGTGCCCGAACACTTCGCCGAGCGTCTGGCGCGTTTGTTCTTGGCCGACCCTTGGGTTGCGTTGATAGGGCTTGGCGCCCGGGACACGCTCAGGCTCGAAGCCGGTTTGTGCCTGTACGGTCATGAACTCGACGCCACGACAACACCGATAGAAGCGGGACTGTCGTGGCTGATCCATCACGGCAATCACTCCTTTCCCGGCGTCGGCACGGTCCTCGACCAATTACAAAACGGCGCAGCTAGGCAGCGGGTCGGGTTGATCGTCGAGAGCCGGTCGCCGGTGCGGGAGAGGGCGGAGATTTTCGATGACAAAGGTAATTTATTAGGCCATGTCACCAGCGGCAGCTACGCGCCCAGTTTGGGCAAGCCCGTCGCCATGGGCTTGATCGACAGTGATGCCGCCATTATCGGCGCGACACTTTACTCGCAAGTACATAACAGACAGGTCAAGCTGACTGTTTGCGACCTGCCTTTCGTCCCTCACCGTTTCCGCAGGAGCTAGCCATGCCTTCATCCAGCCCCGGCCTGATCGAATTGGAAATGCGCGGCCAATTCGTCAACCGCCACATCGGCCCCAATTCCGGGCAAATCGAGGCCATGCTGGCCGAATTGGATCTGACTGAACTGGACGATCTGATCCACGAGGCCATTCCGGACAATATTCTCGACCACGAACCGCTGCGGCTCACCGAAAGCATCAGTGAAAATGCCGTGTTCAAGCATTTGCGCAGCCTGCGCGAGCGCAACAAGGTGTTTACGTCGCTGATCGGCATGGGTTATTACGACACCGTCATGCCGGCCGTGATCAAGCGCAATGTGTTGGAAAACCCCGGCTGGTATACCGCTTACACGCCTTATCAGGCAGAAGTCAGTCAGGGTCGGCTGGAAGCCTTGCTCAATTTTCAGCAAATGATCATCGACCTGACCGGCATGGAGCTGGCCAATGCTTCGTTATTGGATGAAGCCACGGCGGCGGCCGAAGCCATGACAATGTCGCGGCGCCTGTCGGAAAGCCCGTCCAATATTTTTTGGGTCGATCAGGATTGCCATCCGCAAACCATCGCCGTCGTTGAAACCCGCGCCCGTGCCTTGGGTTTTGAAGTTATAGTCGGCGCCGTCGATGACAGCGGACTGGAACACCCGCCTTGTTTTGGCGTGTTAATCCAGTATCCGGGTTCCACCGGCGAAATCAAGGAACTGGGCGGCTTCGTCGAAAGCGCGCACCGGCAATCGGCATTGGTTACCGTCGCGGCTGATTTGTTGAGCCTGGTGTTGCTGAAATCTCCGGGGCAATTCGATGCCGACATCGTCGTCGGCAGCTCGCAGCGTTTCGGCGTGCCGATGGGCTATGGTGGCCCGCATGCGGCTTTTTTCGCCACCCGGGACAAATTCAAGCGCGCCGTGCCCGGCCGTATTATCGGCGTATCCCGGGATCGCTACGGCCAGGTTGCCTTGCGCATGGCCTTGCAGACGCGTGAGCAGCATGTCCGCCGCGATCAGGCCACCAGCAATATCTGTACGGCCCAGGTTCTGCCTGCGGTTATCGCCGGGTTCTATGCCTTGTACCACGGCCCGAAAGGATTGCAAATGCTGGCCGGAAGAGTGCATCGCTACACCCGGATTCTGGCCGCAGGTTTGATGCAATTGGGCTTCGAGGTCAAAAGCCGGTGTTATTTCGACACCCTGCTGATTCATACGCCCAACCGCGCCAAACGCATCGTGGCGTTGGCGCAGGAAGCATCGATCAATCTGCGTTTCATCGACGAGAGCCATGTCGGCCTGTCGCTGGATGAAACCACCAACCGCAACACCCTGCGCAGTCTGTGGCAGGTTTTTGCCGCGCCCACGGCGAGTCTGCCCAACATCAACACACTGGATGCCGACAATCTTGACTGTATTCCCGAAGCCTTGTTGCGCACCGATGACATTCTGCAACATCCGGTGTTCTCCCGTTATCATTCCGAAACGGAAATGATGCGCTACATGCGCCGTCTGGCCCGGCGCGACATTGCCCTGGACCGCTCGATGATCGCCTTGGGTTCATGCACCATGAAACTGAACGCGGCGACGGCCATGCAGGCGCTGTCCTATTACGAAATTAACGGCCTGCATCCTTTCGCGCCGTTATCGCAAACCCACGGTTATCAGCAATTATTTGATGAATTGGGCGACATGCTGTGCGACTTGACCGGTTTTGACGCCTTTTCGTTTCAGCCCAACGCCGGTTCCCAGGGCGAATACACCGGGCTTCTGGTCATCCGTAAATATCATGAAGTCAACGGCCAGGAGCAGCGCAAAATTTGCCTGATTCCGGCTTCGGCGCACGGCACCAACCCCGCCAGCGCGGTGTTGGCAGGGCTTGATGTCGTGGTGCTGGCTTGTGATGAACAAGGTAACGTCAGCCTGGATGACCTTCGCGCCAAAGCCGAGGCATACCAGGATACGCTGGCAGCCTTGATGATTACTTATCCGTCCACGCATGGCGTGTTTGAATCGGCGTTTCGGGAAATCTGCGCCATTGTGCACCGGTACGGCGGCCAGGTTTATCTGGATGGCGCCAATTTCAATGCCTTGGTCGGCATCAGCCGCCCCGGCAAGATCGGCGCCGATGTCGCGCATCTCAATTTACACAAAACTTTCAGCATTCCGCATGGCGGTGGCGGCCCCGGCGCCGGGCCCATTGGCGTCGGCGCGCATCTGGCGCCTTATTTGCCCGACCATCCGGTGGTCAAAGGCGTCAATCCTGCTAAAAACCGGAACGGTACGGTCGGCACGGTTGCCGCCGCGCCCTGGGGTTCGGCCAGTATCCTGACTATTTCCTGGGCTTATATTGCGATGATGGGCGCGGCGGGGCTTAAAAAAGCGACCTTGACGGCTATTTTAAACGCCAACTATATCGCCCGGCGTCTGGCGCCCCACTATCCCATCCTTTATACCGGCAATAACGGCTGGGTGGCGCATGAATGTATCATCGATTGCCGCGCCTTTAAAAAAACCTGCAATGTCAGTGTCGATGATATTGCCAAGCGCCTGATCGATTATGGTTTTCATGCGCCGACCGTGGCCTTCCCGGTCGCCAACACGCTGATGATCGAGCCGACCGAAAGCGAGGATAAAGCCGAGATCGACCGTTTTTGCGACGCCCTGATCGCCATCCGCAGGGAAATTGCCGAAATCGAATCCGGTCAAGCCGATGCTACGGACAATCTGCTGCACAATGCGCCGCACGGCCATCGCTTGCTGCTGGAAGAATGGCGCTTGCCGTATTCAAGGCAGCGCGCTTTTTTTCCGGTCAAGCATCTTCATGACGACAAATACTGGCCGCCGGTCGGCCGTATCGATAATGTTTACGGCGACCGGCATGTGCTCTGCACCTGCCCGCCGCTGTCGGATTACAGTTAAAATACCGTAGGTTGGGATGAGGTAACGAACCCCAACATCGACGGCCTATGAGCCACTGGTAACAATGATGTTATGTTGCCGACGGCTTGCGGGTGCTTTTGCGGCTGTCGTGTTGGGGTTCCTGTCGTCTCGGCAATTGCTCCCGGCATTGCTCTACCTCCTGCATCCATGCAGTCGACCCCAACCTGCGCACTTATAAGCCGTTATCCTGCGTTAATTCAAAGCTGCCGTCAAAGTTGCCGTTCACGCTGAATTCATAAGTTCCTTCAGGCAATCCGAACACACTGAGTGCAATGACTTGCTCGAACGGCTTTATTTCCATGGTGCAAACCGTACCGTCCGGAATGGGCTTCGCGTGTGCGATCACTTCGAAGCGACTGCCTTGCAAGCGCTGGCTGATTTGTCCGAATTCGCCGCAACCATTGGAGAATGCCCCGGTCAGTTTTAAAAATACCTGCACCGGAGAAGAATCGGTTATGACCACTTCGACCTTGTCTATTTGTGGATCCGAATCAGGATTCAATGCCGTGGTGCGAAAATCCAGCAGGCGCCAGGTGCCGTCCGGCTTGATTTTAAACACCGCATCCTGGAAATTTCCGGCTTGTTCGTCCGTATCAACGCGCGGAATCGTCAAAATTCCCTCCTGAAAATTAAACATGGGGTAAGCGTTGTTCGAAGTGTCCGGGAAAGCCGCATTGACCGGCAAAAAAGCCATCATGACCGCCATGAATAAAATCTTGGAAGTGGACATGTTAGTTATATTGGATGTGGCTGCTGATAATGCGGGTACATTTATTGCTGTTTGCGATCATGATGTTCCGCCCATAGAAAAAGAAAAATAAATTTACAGGTTTCTGCATAGCGCTTTTAATGAATCAGTTTGATTTTCCTGAAATTAAGCGCGTTTTGACTCTAGCATATATGCTCAGTTTTGTCATTGGAGTCTTTAAGTCGGAGGCGTTAAAAAGGTCAAATCAAGCAGAAGCCAAGGGAAAAATCTCTTGAAAAAGGGAGACCTTCCTTGTTCCGGCTCGGGTGAATTTAAATTGAACCGATGTGCTACGGGTTTTGACAAAGCCCAGAAATGATCACGCAGAATTTTATAAAGGCTGCCGGGGAAGCAGAAGCAGGGAATGCTTTCTCGATAGTTAAACCATATCAGTTTAGTAGGTATTTATTAAAATTGCATGACTTTATTGTATAAAAATAAGAAATAATCTATGTAAAAATTACAATATTGTAAACATGTTGCGCCTGCGTTAAAGTTACGCCGAAGTTTAGTTTTTTAAATTTTCACGAGGTTTTGCCCATGAATGACTTTTACAAAGATGTTTTGGCGGGTTTCGTATTGATAACCAGCTTTTGTTCAGCGCTGTTGATTCTGGTTTCATTTAATTAGTGCTGATTTTTTTTATCGGCAGGGTTTTGAATTTTCAGGCTTCGGCCCTTTCATTTGACTTTTATAAGAGGATTTACCATGAGTGATTTTCACAAAGATATTTTAACCGGCGCGGTATTTGTAACCGGCCTGTTGGGTTTTGTTTCCGGTGAGTATGTCATTTCATCGGCTTTGTTTGCATCATCGGCTATTGCCAGTAACATCAATGCCAACCGGAAACGGAACAAAAACAGCAACCTGTCATGCGAATGACACTTGTGACGGCGCAGCCGTCCGAGGGTGTAGTTTAAAAACCCCCAAGGCCGGAGCCTTGGGGGTTTTTTGTTGGTCAAAGCTTTTTTTCGATTCACTTGAAACTTCCAGTGCGGGATTTGCCCGAAGTCCTTCAAGCCGCTTTTCATTTCAGTTGGCGCTTCAGCCGGTACAGCGCTGATATATCTTCATTACCCCAACCTTCAGCCATCAGGCGTTCATAATCGATAACGGTCTGGTCGGTCAAGGGCGTTGTCATGCCAAGGCTTTTGGCCATGTGTTGGCAAATTTTCAAATCTTTATGATGCAAGGCGAGTTTAAAGCCGGGTTTGAATGACCCTTTGGTCATGGTCAAGCCGCGCTGTTCAAGAAACCAGTTCGCCGCCGCGCCGCCGCCGATGACTTCGATGACGTCAGCCATCGGCAAGCCCTGGGCCTGGCCGAAAGCCAGCGCTTCGCTGACGGCCTGATTGATGCCGGCCGCCATAATCTGATTGACCGCTTTGGTGGCCTGGCCCGCGCCGACCGCGCCCATGTGCACTATGCGGCGGCTCATGGCGGCCAGAATAGGCCGGGCACGCGCCAAAACATCGGAATCGCCACCGGCCATAATCGCCAAAGTGCCGTTTTTAGCGCCTTCGACACCACCGGATACCGGCGCATCGAGAAAATCGACCTGTTTTTCGGATAATATTTGCGCCGCTTGCCGGGCGCTTGTGCTGCTGACGGTGGATAAATCCACCACGATGCTGCCGGGTCCGGCACCACGGGCAATAGCTTCGACCATTTCCAGCATGTCGCTATCCGCCGAGACAGCGATCAGTATCACATCGACCGCCGCAGCCAGTTGCGCGGGGTCGCTGTAGGCCATGACGTTGAGTTCGGCCGCGAGGTTTTGCGCTTTGGCTGCCGTGCGGTTATAGACGGCGGTCAAATGACCGGCCTGGGCGATATTTCGCGCCATGCCTGCGCCCATCGCGCCAAGCCCTATCATGCCTGTTTTCATGTCATTTCTCCAGATAGGTGTAGGCGGTCAAACCGGCGCTCAGTTCTTTTTCATAAGCCAGCCGCTGGTCTGAGTCAAGATCGCTTCGGGCCAGTTTGTCCCGATAGGCGTTCTTGAGTTCTTCAGGGTTGATATGGACATAATCGAGCAAATCACCGACCTGTTCGCCTTCCTGGAAATCGGAAAAATGATAGCCGTTGGCATCGAGTTCGATATTGATGGAATGGGTGTCGCCGAACAGATTGTGCATGTCGCCCAAAATTTCCTGATAGGCGCCGATCATGAAAAAACCGATCAGATAAGGTTCGTTCAAATCGATGGCGTGTACCGGCAGCGTCGATTCGATATTCTGCCCGTCTATGTATTGGTCGATGCGGCCGTCCGAGTCGCACGTCAGATCCTGCAAGACACCGCGCCGGGCCGGTTGTTCGTGCAAGCGGTAAATGGGCATGATCGGAAAAATCTGGTCGATACCCCAAATGTCGGGCAGTGACTGGAACAGAGAGAAATTGCAAAATACCTTGTCCGCCAGTTTTTCGTTCAGCTCTTGCAGGATAAGCGCCTGATTGTGATTGCCGGGGTTCAGATTGGCTTTTATTTGCTGAAAAACGGCCGAATAGTGTTGCTCCGCCGTAGCCAGTGCAGTCAGATTCAATCGGCCCTGCGTGAAGGCGGTGCGAGCTTCGGCCAGGTTGAATTCGGCGTCATGATAAATTTCGGCGATATTTTGCCCCGGCGGCAGTTCGAATGTTTCGCCTTTTGTACTATCGACCGACTCTATGTCGGTCACGTTAGTGATCAACACGGCATGATGTGCGGTCAGCGCCCGGCCCGATTCGGTAATGATATGGGGATGGGGCAAGCGGTGTTCGCTGCAAACTTCGGCGAAACTTCGGACGATGTTTTGCGCGTATTCGGCCATGCTGTAATTGATGGAGCAGTCACGGCGCGAGCGGCTGCCGTCGTAATCGACGCCCAGGCCGCCGCCGACATCGATGGTATCGATGTCGGCGCCCAGTTTATGCAGTTCGGTGTAAAACTGTCCGGCTTCTTTCAGTGCGACTTTAATGTCCTGGATATTGGCGATTTGCGAGCCCATATGAAAATGCAATAGCTTCAGCGCATCGAGCAAACCGGCCTGTTTGAGGCGCGCTATCAGATGCAGCACTTCGTTGGCGTGCAAGCCGAATTTGGATTTCTCGCCGCCGCTGTTTTGCCATTTGCCGGCGCTGATGCTCGCTAGCCGTACCCTGACACCCAACAGGGGTTTGATGTCAAGATTTTGCGCTTCTTCCAGAATCATTTCCAGTTCGGATGGTTTTTCAATGACAATGTAAACTTTAAGGTTCATGCGCAAGCCGATCAGCGCCAAACGGATATAGGCGCGGTCTTTGTAACCGTTACAAACGATCAGGCCATGGCGCGACAGTGCCAGAATAGCCAGTAATTCCGGTTTGCTGCCGGCTTCCAGACCGACCTGACCGCCGGCCAGAATGCCTTCGATGACTTTACGTTGTTGATTGACCTTGATCGGGTAAACCGGTGTGTAAATACCTGCATAATCGTGTTGGAGGCGCGCTTTCCTGAAAGCGTCCTGTAATTGTGCCACGCGATTTTTTAAAATATCGGTAAACCGCACCAATACCGGCAATGACAGATTTTTTTCGTGCAGCGACCGGGCGATTTCGTATAAATCCAGTTCGACGTTTTTATCCAGGCAGGGCCGCACCGACACCCGGCCCTGGGCGTTGATTGAAAAAAAACCTTCGCCCCAGTGGTTGATGGCGTAAAGTTCTGCCGATTGTTCGATGCCCCAAGGTGTGGGTGAATTGGATTGCACGCGTTGCCTCACTATCTATGTGTCATGAAATTCTAATATAATTGCGGTATTGTAACTATTCGCCCCATAAAAAAAGCAAAAAAGCTTGCCGCACACCAAAACCTTGGGGCGTGGATAAATACGCTATGCGCCGGATAAAAGGGGTTTTTGCCACGAAAGAAGGCTTGTCTTCGTTCGTCGCTTAGGTAAACCTGGCTCCTACGACGCCCTTGGCAACCCGGGCGTATGCAAACCACGGAAACCCGGGGTGAGTAGTTACGCGGTATTTTACGCTTTTATGAACAGGATTAGCTATGATCAACTCAACACAATGGTTTACCGAGCAAGTTCCCGGCGCGGGCTCTGCATTTTCATTAAAAATAAAACAAAAACTGCATGAGGAGCAATCGCCTTTTCAATTCATCGAAATCTATGAAACCGAGACTTTTGGCAATCTGATGGTGATTGACGGTTGTACCATGGTATCGACGCGGGATAATTTTTTTTACCATGAAATGATCAGTCATCCGGTGCTGTATACGCATCCGGATCCCAAAAGCGTCTGCATTATCGGTGGCGGCGATTGCGGCACCTTGCGCGAAGTGCTGAAACACTCAGCGATCGAGCGCGTCGTACAAATCGACATCGACGAGCGTGTGACCCGCCTTGCGGAAATTTATTTTCCCGAGTTATGCGAATCCAATAACGACCCCCGGGCCGAATTGAAATTTATCGATGGCCTTCAATGGGTCAAGGACGCAAAACCCGGCTCGGTGGATATTATTATCGTGGACAGCACCGACCCGATCGGCCCGGCCGAAGGCTTGTTCGGCGCGGCGTTTTACCGCGATTGTTTCAATGCGCTGTCGGCAAACGGCATCGTCATCCAGCAAAGCGAATCGGCTTTGTATCATCTGAAATTGATGGGCGAAATGCGTGACGCGATGGCTTTGGCCGGATTCGGGCATTTTCAAACCCTGTTTTTTCCGCAATGTATTTACCCGTCCGGCTGGTGGAGCGCCACGATGGCCGCCAAATCGGATATTGGCCGCTTCAGGGAACAAGATGCCAACAATAAGCATTTTGCCACCTCTTACTACAATAGCGCTATTCATCAGGCGGCGTTGGCTTGTCCAGAGTTTTTTAAAAAAGCGCTCGCCCTGTGAGGTAACAGTCAGATTGCTTTTAAGCCCGACGCTCAAGTTCGGCTATAATGCCGTGATCGACTTGCAATAAAGTCCGCTTTACCCATGCGGAATGCCACCCGTTTATTTTCAATACCGGATTAACCATGACTGTAAAAATTTACCACAACCCGCGTTGCAGCAAATCCCGCCGGACATTGCAATTATTGCAGGAGCGGGGCCTTGACATCGAAGTGATCGAATACCTGAAAACGCCGCCCAGCGCCGAAGAGCTTGGTGACATATTGCAAAAACTCGACCTGCAACCGCGCGCCCTGATGCGGAAAAATGAAGCCGAGTATAAAGCCGGGGGCCTCGATGATGAGGCTCTGGACAGACAGACCTTGATTCAGGCCATGGTCGATACACCGAAATTGATCGAGCGTCCCATCGTACTGACGCAGGATAAAGCGGCTATCGGCCGCCCGCCCGAGAATGTGCTGACAATTTTGTAAGTTTGCGTATAACCTGTTCAACAACCATGACAAAAATCCTGATTCTTTATTACTCCCGCAACGGCGCCACCCTGGCCATGGCGCAGCAAATTGCCCGTGGCGTGGACAGTGTCGAAGGCGCCGAGGCCGTGTTGAGAACCGTTCCGTCAGTTTCCGCCGTGTGCGAAAAGATCGAGGACAGTATACCTGCGCAGGGCGCGCCGTATGCCACGCTGGAAGATCTGCGTAATTGCGACGGTCTGGCGCTGGGCAGCCCGACGCATTTTGGCAACATGGCGGCACCGTTGAAACATTTTATCGACAGCAGCACCGAAATCTGGTTCTCAGGTGCATTGTCCGGCAAACCTGCCGGTGTTTTTACCTCGACCGGCAGTTTGCACGGTGGTCAGGAAAGCACATTATTATCGATGATGTTGCCTTTGCTGCATCACGGCATGGTCATATTGGGCTTGCCTTATACGGAACACGCCTTGCGGGAAACGAAAAGTGGCGGTACGCCTTATGGTCCCAGCCATATGACCGCAGGTTCCATTAACTTAAGTCCGGAAGAAACAACCCTGTGCCGAGCGCTGGGTGTTCGTCTGGCTCATGCTGCCGGCCGTCTTTTGCAGGCGCCATGACGTCTGGTGCCAAAATTTTTCACGGTGTGGCGCTAGCCGGTTTTTTCGGCCTGTTTTTTTTGTTGATGCTCTGGCACACGCAGCTTGCCCCGTCCGCCCGTTTTCCGGTAGCGCTGGTGTTGTTGTTTACTCTGACGCCGTTGTTGTTGCCGATGCGTGGGCTTTTACACGGCAAACCCAAAAGCTGCGGCTGGGCGGCTTTTATCAGCCTGATTTATTTCAGCCACGGCTCGGTCGAAGCTTATGCCAATAGCGCCGAGCGTTTGTATGCAGGGCTGGAAGTGGCTTTCAGTTTGATGCTGTTTTTCGGTGCCGCTTTTTACCTTCGCCTGCGGAAAAAATCGCCTGACGCCGGTTAAATCATGGCCGAACAAATACCGTTGCAATTTGAACACCGGGTCAACAAGAGTTTTGATGACTTTTATCCCGGCAACAACCAGCAGGCGGTGGATGACCTCAAAAACTGCATTGGCGGCACCGGCGAACAACAGATTTATCTCTGGGGTGACAAAGGTCTCGGTAAAAGCCATTTATTGCAGGCGTCGAGCCAACTGGCGCAAAGTCTCAGGAAAACCACTTTTTATTATGCGTTCACCGCCGCTGCTTTGCCCGCCATCACTCTCCTGGCAGGACTTGACGAATATGAAGTCGTCTGTTTCGATAATATCGAGGCCATTGCCGGAAATGCCGAGTGGGAACTTGGGTTTTTCAATTTCTACAACCGCCACCGGGATCGGGGCTTTAAATTGATTTTGGCTTCAAATTGCCCGCCGCACTGGTTGCAGGTGGCCTTGCCCGACCTCAAGACCCGGTTGAACTGGGGTTTGACCATCAAGCTCAAAGATTTGCCGGACGCCGAGCGTATCAAGGCTTTAAGCTACAAAGCCAGGCAGATGGGTTTTGACATCAGCCCGAATGTCGGCCGCTTCCTGCTGAACCATTATGTGCGTGACCTGAGCGCGCTGTGGGAGCTGCTGGAGCGGCTGGACCGGGCTACATTGGCGGCCAAACGCAAGCTCACGCTGCCGTTTTTAAAGGAGGTTTTGAGTAAACATGAACCCTAGCAAAATCCTGATCGTCGGCGCCGGCGCCATCGGCGCGTTTTACGGCGCCTTGCTGGCCAAAGCGGGCGCCGAAGTGTCCGTGGTCTGCCGCTCCGATTACCGGCAGGTCAAACAGAACGGTTTTCAAATCAACAGCGCCACCTTGGGCGCGTGGCGGTTTCAGCCGCATCGGGTTTTGGCGGCGGTAGCCGACTATCAGGATGCCGCCGACTATCTTGTTTTAAGCACCAAAATAACACCGGATAGCAATCTGCCGGAATTGATAAGGCCGGGTGTCGCGGCCTCAACCGCGATTGTGTTCATTCAAAACGGCGTGGAAATCGAATCGACGATCAGCCGGGCTTTCCCAGGCCACGAAGTCATCAGCGGTCTGGCTTTTATTTGCAGCAACCGGACAAAGCCCGGAGAAATCACGCATTTGGCTTATGGCCGCTTGATGCTGGGCAACTTGCCCGAAGGTGTCAGCGCCAAAACCGCGCAACTTGCGGCCTTATTCAATCAAGCCGGTATCGATTGCAAAACCGTGGCCGACGTGGTTACGGCGCGCTGGCAAAAATGCGTCTGGAACGCTCCTTTCAGCCCGCTTTCGGTGTTGTCCGGAGGCTTGTCAACGAAAGACATTCTGGACTCACAAGAAGCATTGGTGCGCGCCATCATGCAGGAAGTCTGCCTGATAGCCCAGGCCCTGGGTCATCGGCTTCCGGATAACATCATCGAGCAGAATATCAACAATACTCATGCCATGCCGCCTTATAAAACCAGTATGTTGCTCGACTATGAACAAGGCCACAGCATGGAGACTGAAGCCATTCTCGGCAACGCGGTTCGCGCGGCCCGGGCTAAAGGCGTGGCCTGCCCGCATCTGGAAACGCTTTATGCCTTGATGAAGCTGAAAGAATTACAGGTTGCAAAGACTGCCTGAATTACCACGGCAATAAACTGCCGTCATATTTGACGAAAGCGCCGCTTTGCGCCGACGTGAAAGCTGCAATCACCCGGCGCATACCGGTTACGCTCTCGTCGGCGTCGATCAGGGCGTTTTTGCCGCCCATGTCGGTTTTGACCCAGCCCGGATGAAAAATCAGCACACCCAGCGCGCGCGGACTCAAATCGATGGCCAGCGATTTCATTGCGGCATTGAGCGCGGCTTTACTGGAACGGTAGACAATACTGCCGCCGCCGGTGTTATCGGTGATACTGCCCATCAAGCTGCTGATGGCGACGATGAGTTTTTTATCGCCGCGCTCCAGTTGCGGCAACAGCGCTTCGGCCATTTTAACCGGAGCCAAAGCATTGACCCGTAAAGTCGCCGTCCATGTCTGAAAATCCAGGGCGCCGAAACCGTGCTCTGCGCTATCGCCATAAACACCGGCATTATTGATCAATACATCGATGCGGGCATCGGCCAAACGCCTGGACAGCACATCGATTTGGGCAAAATCGGCGACATCCAGTGTTTCGATTTGAATCGAGGGGAAGCTTCTCGCCAGCCGCTTCAGCGCATCCGCCGTGGCCGGATTGCGGCAACATGCCACAACCTTGCAATCCGCTTCGGCATATTGTTTGACGAATTCCAGTCCCAGGCCACGGTTGGCGCCGGTAATCAATACAGTTTGCATGTTATTCTCCGAAGTAAAAGGAAAGGTCAACGTTAATCTATGATACTGCGCGTGGCTGCCTGGCGCTATGGCGGCGGCGAAAGTTTTGCAGCAATGAAAAAATTGTCGGCTCGATAGCTATTCGTTATATGATTTTTCAATTGCAACCCGGGACAAGGAATCTTGAATTGAATCGTTTTGAAGAAGTTTTTATGGCGCAACGCTCGGTCGCCAGGGTAAAGACGCACCTGCCGGGCATCCTGGAAAAACGGCACGGCTGGCTGCGTCCTGGCCGGTCTTCAGGCCATAAACACGTTTGATGCAACTCCGGGATACCCTGATTCAAGCCGCCAAAGCCATAACCACGCAGCCTTTGCGTGCGTCGCTGATTATTCTGGCCATGAGCATCGGTATCGCCTCGGTCAGCGTCATGACTGCACTGGGTGATAGTGCCCGGCGCTATATCGTACACCAGTTTGAAGCTTTGGGCAGTCATCTGGTCATCGTGCTGCCGGGGCGTTCGGAAACTGTCGGCGGGCCGCCGCCGATGTTGGGCGCAACGCCGCGCGATTTGACCCTACAGGATGCCGAAGCGTTATTGAAAAGTCATCATGTCGCCGCTATCGCGCCCATTTCAATCGGTTCAACACCGGTGTCGGCCCTGGGTCTGGAGCGTGAGGCCACTATTTTAGGCTCCACTTCCGCATTCAGACAGGTACGGCATCTGGCCATGGCCCAGGGTCGTTTCCTGCCCGAAGCGGATATCGATAAAGCGCTGCCGGTGTGCGTCATAGGTCAAACCCTGCGTGAGCAATTATTCGCCAATAAACAGCCTCTGGGGCGATGGCTGCGGATCAATGACCGCCGGTTTCGGGTCATCGGCGTGTTATTGACCGAAACCGAATCGATAGGAGTCAATTTTGATGAAATCGTGATTATCCCGGTGGCCTCGGCTCAGGTTCTGTTTGACACGCAATCGCTGTTCAGAATCCTGGTTGAAGCCAAATCCAAACTCGCACTGTACCCGGCGGTCGATGATATTCGCGCCATCCTCAAAGCCCGGCATGAAGGCGAAGACGACGTGACCCTCATTACCCAGGACAGCGTCGTCAACACTTTCGATAAAATATTGACGGCGCTGACGCTGGCGGTCGTCGGCATTGCCGGTATCAGTCTGGCGGTGGCCGGGGTTCTGGTGATGAATGTCATGCTGGTGTCGGTAACGCAAAGAAGCGCCGAAATCGGCTTGCTGAAGGCATTGGGCGCGACTTCGTTTCAGGTGCAGGCTTTGTTTCTGGCCGAAGCGGCCATACTCTCGGCAGCCGGGGCTTTATTGGGGCTGATTCTGGGTCGGCTGACGCTGTTGGCATTGCAACTATCCTACCCTGATTTTCCTTTCAGTCTGCCGACCTGGGCGGTGTTGGCGGCGCTGGCCGTGGCGCTGTTGACCGGACTTGTTTTCGGCGTGCTGCCGGCGCGCAAAGCGGCAAAACTCGATCCTGTCACCGCCCTGGGCAAGCGCTGAATGATGTCGTTTTCAGAATTGCTCAAATTATCCTGGCGGACTATCGGCGCGCATAAAATGCGCTCTTCGTTAACTGCATTCAGTTTGATTATCGGAGTTGCCGCCGTCGTCATTTTAACGTCGATAGGACAGGGCATTCATCGCTTTGTCTTGACCCAGTTCACTCAGTTCGGCTCCAACCTGATGGCCGTGGTTCCGGGCAAAACCACCACTTTCGGGTTGTCCGGTGCAACCATCAGCACAGTGCGGCCCTTGTCGCTCGATGATGCCTACAGCCTGAAGCGGCTTGATAACGTGCGTGCGGTGATGCCGATGGTGCAGGGCAATGCCCGTATAGAATTCGGTGCTAAACAACGGCGCGCCAATGTTTTTGGTGTCGGCGTCAGTTTGCCCGAAGTCTGGCAAATAAAACTTAGCTCAGGCCGGTTTTTGCCGGACGATGCACAGAGCATTCCGCGTGCTTTTGCCGTGCTGGGCAGTAAATTGCGCGCCGAATTGTTTGTCGCCGGGAGTCCTTTGGGGCAGCGCATCACCATTGGCAATGAGCGTTATCGGGTGATCGGCGTCATGGCGCCCAAAGGGCAGATGCTGGGTTTCGATCTGGATGATACGGTGTTCATCGCCGCAGGCAAAGCTTTGGAAATGTTCGATCGTCAAGGCGTCATGGAAATCGATGTGCTTTATGACGGTAATGTCCCCAGTGCAACGGTGGAGAGGGCCATCAAGCGTTTGTTGGTAGCCCGGCATGGCCGAGAGGATTTTACCCTCATCACTCAAAGCCAAATGCTGGCAACGCTGGATTCCATTTTGAGCCTGTTGACTCTGGCGATTGGCGCTTTAGGCGGTATTTCTTTGTTAGTCGGTTCGGTGGGCGTCTTCACCATCATGACCATTGCCGTTTCCGAGCGGGTTTCTGAAATCGGTCTGCTGCGCGCCATTGGCGCCGAGCGCCGAATCATATTCCGGCTATTTTTGAGCGAAGCGCTGGCTTTAAGTGCTGTCGGCGGTCTGGGTGGGATTGTGTTGGGAATAACCCTGGTGCAAATACTTGATGCCGTATTACCGGCTCTGCCGGTACAACTGGCCTGGGCTTATATCGGTGCGGCTTTTGTCGTTTCCCTGCTGATCGGCGCGGCGGCGGGCGTCATCCCCGCCATGAAAGCGGCGGCCATGAAGCCGCTGGAGGCGTTGAGGACAGAATAAGCGGTAAAAGATGGGGTATATTCAATCGAACCTGGTCGCCCGAAGTATTTATTCAGCCAAGCGCCAAAAAATGAATTTTGGTTCCTGCAAAACAGGTCTATATCTCTTTATAGCCCCGGGCAATGTTTGCTCGTATTGTCCGCTTGATCTCAGGCAATTTTATAAGCAATCGCGCCGAGTCTCATTTTTGCGTTAGCGATTTTATCCGTCAATCGTTCGGATGGTCTTGGGCATTCAAGGCCGTCATCAATAGATATTTTTTTCCTTTTTCGGCCAGCGCGGGTTAAATCATGGCGGTTATTAAGGTAATGTTTTTTCTTAATAATAATAGTTAAATTCATGATAAAAATATAAATTAAAAATCAATCGCTTATCTGTGCCGAATTATTCCGGCAAGCATTTTGAGTCGTTGCCAGGCCATTAAAAATTAAATTCAAATCCATCTTGACGTTAGCCGGATTGAAAACTATAGTGCACTGAAGTGGGGGAAAGTGGTAAAAAATGGAATTTTTGGGATGCAGGTGGGATTTTGTTCAGAGGTGTCAGCACAATTTTGTTGGACGCAAAAGGGCGTCTTGCCGTTCCTACCCGCTATCGGGAGGAGTTGCAGGATTGTTGCGACCGGCAATTGGTAGTCACTGTGGCGGTCGATGAGCGTTGCATTGGTGAGCAAGGCTGTCTTTGGCTGTATCCCTTGCCGGAATGGGAGAAACTGGAGCAAACCATCAGCAAATTACCCACGCTCAATAAAATGGCTGGAAAATTAAGGCGTTTTTTGATTGGGAACGCTTCCGAATGCGAAATGGATGCCCAAGGCCGCTTTCTGTTGCCCGAAAAATTAAGGACTTTCGCCGATATGGACAAAAAAATAGTGCTGGTCGGCCAGTTGAATAAATTCGAACTTTGGAACGAGACGGCCTGGACGGATAAAGAAACGCAATGGCTGGCGGGCGACGATACGGAAGGACTGGAAGAGCTGGGTTCAATATCTTTTTAATGCGGGAGAATGTCTGATGCAACATTTGCCCGTGTTGTTTGCCGAGGCGCTTGAGGCTTTGGCCATAAAAAAAACGGGTATATATCTCGATGCCACTTTTGGCCGGGGTGGCCACAGCCGGGGAATTTTGCACCATTTAGGGCCTTCGGGGCGTTTGTTGGCGTTTGACCGCGATATCGAGGCCATTAATTCTGCCGATGCGAGCGCTTTAACGGATGACAAGCGACTGACTTTGGTGCACGCCTGTTTTTCACAAATGGAAGCTTTAGTGGCCCAAGCTGGGCTGTTAGGGCAAATCGATGGCGTATTGATGGATTTGGGTGTGTCTTCGCCGCAATTGGATGACGCGGGCCGGGGTTTCAGTTTTTTGCAGGATGGTCCTTTGGATATGCGGATGGCAGGTGAAGGCGCGGGTGCCACAGCGGCGCAATGGCTGGCGCAAGTGAGCGAACAGGATTTGGTCAAAGTCTTGTTTGCGTACGGCGAAGAGCGTTTCGCGCGCCGTATCGCGGCGGCCATCGTGCGCTGTCGCGGCGAGACGCCGCTGGTGAGCACCCGGCAGTTGGCCGCCTTGATTGCCGATGCCGTGCCTTTCAAGGAAAAGCATAAACATCCTGCGACACGCAGCTTTCAGGCGATACGGATTGAAATCAATCGGGAGCTGGAAGAACTCGAACAAGGCTTGGCGCAGGCGGTTAAACTGCTGAAGCCGGGAGGACGTTTGGTGGTGATTTCTTTTCATTCTCTGGAGGACAGAATCGTCAAACGTTTTATCAGGGCGGAGTCGGGCGCGAAATACGATCCGGGGCGGCTACCGGTAAAAGAAAGCGATATCGATAAAGGTATGTTGAAAAAACTCGGTAAGGCGATCAAGGCGAGTGCAGGTGAAATTGCCCATAATCCACGCGCAAGGAGCGCCGTCATGCGTGTGGCGCAGCGCTTGTGATCCGGAACAAAATCGATGTGCTCTGGACGAGCGGCTTATTGCTCGTGCTGTTAAGTTCAGCCCTGGCGGTGATTTACAGTAAATACCAGTCACGGTTGTTGTTCGTCGAAATACAAAAACAAGAGCGCGAGTTGGATCGGTATGAGGTCGAGTGGGGGCAGTTGCAGCTTGAACTGACGACGCTGGCCGAAGCAAACCGAGTCGAGCAAATAGCCCGGGATAATTTGAAACTGGTTGTGCCGCCGCACGATAAGATTATTTATTTAAAACCTTGAATGCTTGATTTTCATAACCATAACAAAACAAGAAACACGGTAGTCGGCTTTGCCGTCAGGCGTAAAGTGTTGCTGTTTTTTATGCTGGGCGCGATGGTGTTGTTGGTGGCGCGCGCGTTTGATTTACAGGTGCTGAGAAAACAGTTCCTCCAGCAACAAGGCGCGAGGCGACATGTCGGTGCCGTTGAGGTCGCGGCCTATAGAGGCATGATTCTGGATAGAAACGGCGAGCCGCTGGCGATCAGTTCACCGGTGGAATCGATTTGGGTCAACCCACAGGAGCTTAAAAACGCCGACCAAAAAGACTTGAGACGCATGGAAAGGCTACTCGGTTTGCCGGACGGAAAAATTCCGGATCTGATGGTTCCGGGTTCGAACAAACAGTTCGCCTATGTCAAACGCAGGGTCAATCCGCATCTGGCCGACCGGGTGGCTGCATTGAAATTGCCGGGCGTCAATTTTGAACGGGAATTCAAGCGCTATTATCCGGCAGGCCCGGTTTCTGCCCATCTGGTCGGTTTTACCGATATCGACGATACTGGGCAGGAGGGTATCGAATTGGCGTATGACACCGCTTTAAAAGGAAGTCCTGGAAAAAAACGGGTGATACGAGACGGCACACGGCGCATCATAGGCGATATCGAGGCAATCAAGGCGCCGGTCGATGGCGAAGATGTGCAGTTGAGCATTGATCAGCGTATTCAATATCTGGCATTTCGTGAATTGCAGGCGGGATTTATCGAGCATAAAGCCCGCTCGGCTGCTTTGATTGTGCTGAATGCGAAAACCGGCGATGTTCTGGCCGATGTCAATCAGCCCTCGTTCAACCCCAATACCCGTAATAATCTAAAAGGCAGTCTTTATAGAAACCGGGCGGTGACGGATGTTTTCGAGCCGGGTTCGACGATCAAGCCGTTTGTGATTGCCGCAGCCCTGGACGGCGGTTACGTCGATCCGGCTGCCAAGTTTGAAACCCACGGGATTTACCGCGTGGGACGGAATGTAGTGCGGGATGTCCATAATTACGGCACTTTGAATTTGATGCAAGTCCTGAAAAAATCGAGCAATGTCGCCGCCAGCATGGTGGCGCTAACCATGCCGCGCGACTATTTCTGGGGCATTTATCATCAGTTGGGTTTTGGCAATGCCGCCGGTGTCGGTTTTCCCGGTGAGGCCAGCGGTAGTTTGCTGGATTACCAAAACTGGAACGATTTCGCCCAGGCCACGCTGTCTTTTGGCTATGGCTTGAACGCATCTGCTTTGCAATTGGCCAGGGCCTATACCGCGTTGGCCGATGACGGAATTTTGCATTCGGTCAGCTTGCTCAAGCGCGATCAGGACAACGATGCCAAGCGTATATTTACCGCAAAAACGGCCCGGAAAATACGCGGAATGCTGGAACAGGTGGTGATGCGAGATGGCACCGCATTTGAGGCTCGGGTCGATGGCTATCGTGTCGCGGGCAAAACCGGCACCGTCAAAAAAATCAGTGCGCAAGGCGGTTATACCGAAAAAAGTTATAACGCGGTTTTTGTCGGCATGGCGCCTGCCAGCGATCCTGAAATCATCATTGTGGTGATGGTGGATGAGCCTTCGGCCGGAAGCTATTATGGCGGCCTGGTGGCGGCGCCGATTTTTTCCAAAGTGATGGCGGGGACGTTAAGACTATTAGGCATTGCGCCCGACCAATACGATACCATGCCGGTTTTGCTGGCCGGACACGATGAACATCAATAGCCCGATGCGGCTTGGCGACTTGCTTGAAGGTCTGGCGCCGGTGCGACAAGATGTCGTGCTGACCGGGTTGACTCTGGATAGCCGCACGGTCAAGCCGGGTGATGTGTTCATCGCCTTGGCGGGCGCCAGAGAGCACGGTCTGCGCCATGCCGGAACCGCACTGGCTAAAGGCGCCTGCGCCATTGTCTACGACCCACAAAATGCGCCTGTGGTACAAGCTTCGCTGCGAGACTCGGTGCCTGCCATTGCCATCAATCAATTGGGGCATAAACTGGGGCTGCTGGGCAGCCGGTTTTATCGAAGGTCGTCAGATAAAATCAATGTGATTGGCATTACCGGTACCAACGGCAAAACGTCTTGCAGCCAGTTTCTGGGGCAAATGCTGGATGCCTGCGGCATTATCGGTACTCTGGGCTGGGGCAGTTTCGGGCAGCTCCATGAAACCCAAAATACCACGCCTGACGCCTTGACGCTTCAGGCCATGCTGGCGGAATTTGTCAGAGAGGGTAAAAAAACAGTGGCGATGGAAGTTTCGTCGCATGGCCTGGAGCAGGGAAGAGTGGCGGGCATACCTTTTAAAGGTGCCGTGTTCACCAATATCAGCCGCGATCATCTGGATTATCACGGCTCCATGGAAAATTACCTCGCCGCCAAGTTGACATTGCTACAGACGCCGGGGCTTTTGTTTGCCGTGGTCAATCTGGATGATGACTACAGTACGCAAATACTTAGCGCAATTCCCGAAAACGTCAGCGTCTGGGGCATCAGCGCAACGGGAAGGACGGTTTTGGGCGGGGAAACGTTGCAGGTGGCCGGTATCAGCCCGATCAGCGACGGCACCTGTTTCGAAGTGATCTGGCGGGATGTCAGGCGCCGTGTTCATGTGCCCTTGTATGGCGATTTCAACGCGCTGAACGCGGCAATGGTACTGGTGGTTATGTTGGCGACCGGTATGGAATTAGGCCCTGCTGTGGATAAATTGGTGCAGTTGCAAGCGGTGCCGGGGCGTATGGAATGTTTTGGCGGCGCGGACGAGCCCTTGATTTTTGTCGATTACGCACACACACCGGCGGCGCTTGAGCAGGTATTGTCAGGATTGAGACGGCATTGTACGGGGAAATTGACCGTGGTGTTGGGTTGCGGCGGAAACCGTGATGTCGGCAAGCGTCCGCAAATGGGCCGCATCGCCGAACAATGGGCCGATCACGTCATCATAACCGATGATAATCCGCGCGACGAAGCTTCGGCCGACATTATCGCCGCGATTCGCTCAGGCTGTCGGTCGGACAAAATAACCGTGATAGCCGATCGGAAAATGGCGATAACAACAGCGCTCAAACAAGCGGGCCACAGGGATTGCGTGCTCGTAGCCGGTAAAGGTCATGAGCATTATCAGGAAATACGAGGTGTCAGAATGCCTTTCAGTGATCGGGACATCGTGCGGCAAACCTTAAAGGCGGCGTCATGAATCTGCAGCTCAGTGCTATCGCCGAAGCGGTCGGCGGCGTCTTAGAGGGACAGGATGTGCCGGTTTCGAAGGTCGGTATCGATACGCGGACACTGGTGCCGGGCGCGCTTTATTGTACGATCAAAGGCGAGCGTTTCGACGGCCATGACTTCGTGGTGCAAGCCGAACAGGCCGGAGCGATAGCCGTTCTCGCCAGCAAAAAAATGGCAACCTCGCTGCCCACTGTCATAGTAAACGATACACGTTTAGCGCTGGCCGAATTGGCGAGATTATGGCGGCAAAAAGCAAACGTCAAAGTGGTCGGTATTACCGGCAGTAACGGCAAAACGACGGTCAAGGAAATGGTGGCGGCGGTATTGGGCGGCGATGCTTCGGTGCTGTTTACGCAAGGCAATCTGAATAACGACATTGGCGTGCCGCTGACTTTGCTGAGATTGAATGACGCTCATCGTTTTGCGGTGATTGAAATGGGCGCCAATCATGCCGGTGAAATTGCTTATACCAGCCATTATGCCGAACCCGATGTCTCGATGATTACTAATGCGGGTCCTGCGCATCTTGAAGGTTTCGGCAGTCTCGACGGTGTCGCCGGAGCCAAAGGCGAAATTATCGACGCGCTGGCGCCGGATGGCGTGGCGTTGCTCAATTTCGACGACGTTTACTTTAATACCTGGCGCGCGCGGGCAGGAAAGCGGCCCGTTATCAGTTTTGGCTTGAACGAGGGTGCGGACATCAGCGCCAGAAACATAAAAAGTACGCTTCAAGAAGGTGAGTTTGTCACAACTTTCGATTTGATCGCCAATTCCCGGCGTTTGCCGGTACAGATCGGGCTTGCCGGACGCCATAATGTCATCAATGCCCTGGCTGCCGCAGCGGCGGGCCTGGCGCTGGGTGTCAGTCCGGAGTCGGTCAAACGCGGCCTGGCGGCGATCAAGCCGGTGACCGGGCGCTTGCAGCCTCTGCCCAGTCGGGTGGCCCAAATTGTTATCGATGATACCTACAATGCCAATGCCGCATCGTTGGCAGCGGGCCTTGACGTTTTGCGTGAATGTTCTGGCGAGCCTTGGGTGGTATTGGGCGCTTTCGGCGAATTAGGGCCTGATAGCGGTCGGATTCATCAGGAAATTGGCGTATCGATAAAAGCCTGTGGCGTCAAAAGATTGCTGGCTACCGGCGAGTTGGCGCGTCATACCGTGCAAGCATTCGGCGCCGGGGGGGCTTTTTTTACCACGCAACAAGCTTTGATCGACATGTTAAAGCAGGAATTGACCGGGCGTGAGGCGGTGTTGGTGAAAGGGTCGCGGGTGCAACACATGGAGCGTGTGGTGAGCGCCCTGGTGGAAAACTTCAGGAATTAGCATGTTACTTTATTTAACCGATTATTTGATGACGCTCGACAGCGGTTTCAGGGTTTTCCAATACTTGACGCTCAGGGCGATTTTGGGAGCGCTGACCGCGCTGATCATTTCCTTCATTATCGGCCCGGTCATGATTAGAAAACTGACACACCGGAAAATCGGCCAAAGTGTTCGTAGCGACGGCCCTAAAAGCCATTTTGACAAGGCCGGCACACCCACTATGGGCGGCGCCTTGATTCTGGTCGCGGTGGCTGTCAGTACCTTGTTGTGGAGCAATCTGGGCAACCGCTATGTCTGGGTCATTTTATTGGTGACGCTGGGTTTCGGCGTTATCGGTTTTGTCGATGATTACCGGAAAGTCATGCAGGGCAATAGCAACGGCCTTTCGGCCAAAGCGAAATATTGCTGGCAGTCGTTGATTGGCCTGGCCGCCGCCGTTTTTTTGTTCATCACCGCGACAGTCCCCGCAGAAACACAGTTTATTGTGCCGTTTTTTAAAAGTGTCGGCATCAACATGGGCTGGTTTTATATTGTCCTGACCTATTTCGTCATTGTCGGCACCAGTAATGCCGTTAACCTGACCGATGGCCTGGATGGCCTGGCCATTATGCCGACCGTGATGGTGGCGGCGGGGCTTGGGATATTCGCCTACCTGTCCGGTCACGTCGAATTTTCGAAATATCTGGCCATTCCGTATTTGGCGCATTCGGGTGAATTGATTGTATTTTGCGCCGCGCTGGTGGGCGCAGGTCTCGGGTTTTTATGGTTTAACGCCTATCCGGCCATGGTGTTCATGGGTGATGTCGGTGCGCTGGCCTTGGGCGCCGCGTTGGGTGTGCTGGCGGTGCTGGTGCGGCAAGAGCTTGTGCTGGTGATCATGGGCGGCATTTTTGTATTGGAAACGATTTCCGTGATCATTCAGGTGGTATCGTTCAAAATCACCGGCAAACGGGTGTTTCGGATGGCGCCCATTCATCATCATTTTGAATTGAAAGGTTGGCCGGAGCCTCGGGTTATTGTGAGATTCTGGATTATCACTTTTATTCTGGTGTTGATTGGCTTGTCGACGTTGAAATTGAGATGACCATGACCACCCGTGCGCGTAACGCTGCTTTGATCGGACATTTCGGGCTGGACCCCGCCGACGCTAAGGTGTTGATTGTCGGAGCCGGCGCAACCGGTTTTTCGGTCGCGCGTTTTTTACGCGGGCAGGGCGTCGAGTTTGCCATTGTCGATAGCCGTGATAAGCCGCCATTATTGCCCCAGTTGCTTGAGACCATGCCCGATGCACCCGTATTTACCGGCGGTTTCGATGAGGCCGCCTTTAAAGTGGCGACCCATTTGGTGGTGAGTCCGGGCGTATCCTTGGAGGAAAGTTCGATTGTCAAAGCCTGTGCGGGCGGCGCCCGGATCATCAGTGACATCGATTTGCTGGCGAGTTGCACGGCCGCGCCGATTGTCGCGATTACCGGTTCCAACGGCAAAAGTACCGTGACCACGATGCTGGGCGAAATGGCCAAAGCAGCCGGTAAACGGGTCGCTGTCGGCGGCAATCTGGGAACGCCCGCGCTGGCTTTATTAGATGCTGCTGTCGAATTATATGTGCTGGAATTGTCCAGCTTTCAGTTGGAGCGAACCTCGGTATTGAATGCCGCAGCGGCCACGGCACTGAACGTAACGGCCGACCATCTGGATCGGCACCGAAATATGGCCGATTACGCGCACGCGAAGCAGAGAATATTCAACGGCAATGGCGTCTGTGTGCTCAACGCCGACGATCCGGTCGTGCTGCAAATGGCTCAGGCGGGGCGCACGGTTTCGACCTTCGCTATTAATGATCCCGGTGCTGACTTTCATCTGCGCCGGGATCGGGACAGCGCTTATCTGATGCACTTGAAGCAGCCATTGCTGGCGCTTGAGGATTTGCCGCTGGAAGGTTTGCATAATGCCGCCAATGCTTTGGCAGCCTTGGCGCTCGGTGTTGCCGTGGGTTTGGAGAAGGACGCCATGTGCCGTGCCTTGAAGCGCTTTAAAGGCCTGGAACACCGGATGCAGAAAGTGGCCGTGCGCCACGGTGTTAATTGGATCAACGATTCCAAGGCGACCAATATCGGGGCCTGTGTGGCGGCCTTGCAAGGTTATCCGGACAAAGTCATTTTAATCGCCGGCGGCGATGCTAAAGGTGCCGATATGAGCGAGCTGGCGCCGGTATTGAAAGCACAGACGCAATGCGTGATTGTGATGGGCAAGGACGGGCCTTTGATTGAACGCGCGATTTCCGGCGCGGTGCCAGTGTATGCGGTGGCAAGTGTGGCGCATGCAGTAACCGTCGCCGACAGTTTGGCGCAAGCCGGTGATACCGTATTGTTGTCACCGGCTTGCGCCAGTCTGGATCAGTATAAAAGCTATGCCGACCGGGGTGAAAAATTCGCGGCGGCGGTATTGGCATTGCCGGCATGAACCTGAGCAGCGTAAAAGTGGGCCGGTTTTATGTCGATCCGTTATTGCTGGGCGTTGTTATCGGTTTGCTGTTGATAGGTTATGTCATGGTGTTTTCCGCATCCTTGCATCTGGGCGTCAAACTGACCGACAGTGCCATGCATTATCCCACCCGGCAGTTGCTGCATATTGTTTTAGGCTTGTTGCTGGGGTTGGCTGTGTTGTGGATGCCGCTTAAAACCTGGCAAAACCTGATGCCATTATTATTTGTCGGCAGTTTGGTGTTGTTGGTGCTGGTGTTGATTCCGGGTTTGGGCGTCAAAGTCAACGGCAGTGTGCGCTGGATAGCCCTGGGCGGTTTCAGGATACAGGTTTCGGAAATCGTCAAGTTGATTGCGGTGGTCTATACCGCTGATTATGTGACCCGCCACCGCGCCACTGTGCAAACCTCGGCGTATGGCTTGATGAAACCTTTGGGCTTGTTTGCTAGCGCCAGTGTTTTGCTGTTGCTGGAGCCTGATTTTGGCTCGGCGGTGGTGATCCTGACCATTGCTTTGGGCATTATGTTTCTGGCGGGCGCGCGCTTATGGCAATTCGGGGTATTGCTGCTGCTGGTATTGGTGGCGGCGGGATTGCTGGTGATGATCTCGCCTTATCGCTTGAAACGGGTGGTCAGTTTTCTGGATCCTTGGGCCGATCCGCTGGATACCGGTTTTCAATTGGTGCAGGCTTTGATTTCATTCGGACGCGGTGAATGGCTGGGTGTGGGTTTGGGCAGCGGCATCCAAAAACTTTTTTATCTACCGGAAGCGCATACCGATTTTTTGTTTTCAGTGCTCGCCGAAGAGTTGGGTTTTTTGGGGGTTATTACTGTCATTGCCTTGTTTACCGTCTTTACCTGGCGGGCTTTTGTCATCGGCACATTAGCCGAGGCGACCGGCAATCTGTTTGCTGCATTTACCGCTTACGGCATCGGTATCTGGTTCGGTTTTCAGGCTTTCATCAATATGGGGGTGAATATGGGATTGCTGCCGACCAAAGGTTTGACCTTGCCGCTGATGAGCTATGGCGGCGGCAGTATGATTGTCATGTGTTGCGCGGTTGCCCTGTTATTCAGGGTGCATAGCGAAGTGTATGAGATAACAGCCAGTCAAGCTAAAGGTAAGCCATTATGGCACAGCGCATAGTCATTATGGCCGGTGGTACCGGTGGCCATGTCTTTCCAGCCCTGGCGGTGGCCGAGTCGTTGCGGGCGCAGGGCTGGCAAGTGAGTTGGCTGGGCACGAAAAGTGGACTGGAAAGTTCTGTGGTGCCCGCACAAGGCATCGCTATCGACTGGTTGTCGGTGGCCGGTGTCCGGGGCAAAGGCTGGTTGACTAAAATCAAGTCATTGGCATTGTTAGGCCTTGCCTGTGTTCAAGCCTGGCAAATATTGCGTCAACGTAAACCGGATGTGGTATTGGGCATGGGCGGTTTTGTCGCAGGTCCGGGTGGTTTGATGGCTAAATTATTAGGCATCCCGTTGGTGATCCATGAGCAAAACCGGGTGCCCGGCACTACCAACCGATTGCTGGCAAAGCTGGCCAGCCGGGTGCTGGAAGCTTTTCCCGGCAGTTTTAATCAGGCCGTCGGCGCAAAGTGTACGGGTAATCCTTTGCGCGCGGCGTTTTTAGCGGCTGCAGGGCCCGCGCCTGTGCGCACGGATGCCAACACCCGAATTCTGGTGGTCGGCGGTAGCCTCGGCGCCAAGGCCTTGAATGAGGTCATGCCGGAAACGGCTTACGGCTTGACGTCCGTGCAAATTCGGCATCAAACCGGCGGGGCTATGTGCGAGACAGTGCGCCAGCGTTATCAATCGTTACAGGTGGACGCTGAAGTCGTGGCTTTTATCGACGCCATGGCGGAAGCCTATCGCTGGGCGGATATCGTGATCTGCCGCGCAGGCGCCATGACCGTCAGCGAAGTTGCGGCCATTGGGGTTCCGGCGATTTTTGTACCGCTGCCACAGGCAATCGATGACCATCAGACCGCCAATGCGCGCTTTTTGGCCGATGCCGGCGGTGGCGTACTATTGCCGCAACAGCAACTGACGCCGACGGTTCTGGCGGCACAGATAAAAACAGTCAGCGCCAATAAATCGGTCATGGCCAAGGCGGCGAAAGCGTGTGCCAGGCTCGATGCGACCCAGGTGGTCGCGCATTATTGCATTACCGAGGCAGGTTTATGAACTTCCCCACCCTAGCGATGCCGACCCAGGTTTTGGGAAATATTGATCGTATCCATTTTGTCGGCATCGGCGGCACCGGCATGAGTGGCATAGCCGAAGTCCTGTCCAATCTGGGCTATCAGGTTTCCGGTTCGGATATCAAGGCCAGTGCGGTTACCGAACGGCTCGCCGAACTGGGTGTCGGGATTCATATCGGGCACCGGCGCGCTAATGTGGCGGGCGCCGATGTCGTGGTGGTGTCAACGGCGGTGGACGGTGCCAATGAAGAAGTCGATGCGGCCCATGCCAACAGAATTCCGGTGATTCCAAGAGCGGAAATGTTGGCGGAGTTGATGCGTTTTCGCTTCGGCATCGCGGTGGCAGGAACCCATGGTAAAACCACGACCACCAGTCTGGTTGCAAGCATCCTGGCCGAGGGCGGATTGGATCCCACTTTTGTCATTGGCGGCCGCTTGAATAGTGTCGGCGCCAACGCCAGACTGGGACAAGGCCAGTATCTGGTCGCCGAAGCCGATGAGAGCGATGCGTCGTTTCTTTATCTGCAACCGATGATGGCAGTCGTGACCAATATCGATCAAGACCATATGGCGACCTATCATGGCAGTTACCAGCGTTTGAAAGATACGTTTATCGAGTTCATTCATCATTTGCCGTTTTATGGCCTGGCGGTATTGTGCCTCGACGATGAAGGTATTCGCGAGATCTTGCCGCAGATGTCCAAGCCGGTCAAAACCTACGGTGTCGATGCAAAAGCCGATGTGCGCGCCATCGACATTGTTCAGGATGGCCTGCAAACCTCGTTTACCGTGTTGCGCAGCGGAGATTTCGCGCCGTTGCAAGTGACTTTGAATATGCCGGGCTGGCACAACCTGCTCAATGCCCTGGCGGCCATCGCGATTGCCACGGCGCTGGAAGTGGATGATCAGGCCATCGTCAAGAGTCTTTGCGCGTTTAAAGGTATCGGCCGTCGCTTTCAGATTCAAGGCGATGTACCCATCGCCCAAGGCTGTGTGACTCTGGTCGATGATTATGGCCATCATCCGCGTGAAATAGCGGCGACTCTGGAAGCATTGGCGCAGGCCTGGCCGAAACGGCGGTCGGTGGTGATTTTTCAACCGCACCGGTACAGCCGTACACGGGATTTGTTTGAAGATTTCGTCCAGGTTTTGTCGGGTGTCGATGTGCTGATTTTATTGGATGTTTATGCCGCAGGCGAAACCCCCATTATCGAAGCGGACGGGCGGGCGTTGACCCGCGCTATCCGGGTCAGGGGGCAGGTCGATCCGGTTTTTGTCGAAGCCTTTGAACAATTGCCGCAAATTCTGGCGGGCATTTTACAGGCGGGCGATGTATTGCTGACCCTGGGCGCGGGCAATGTGGGGCAAATTGCCGCGCAATTGCCGGGGCAACTGGCGCAGGTTTTAGCCGAAAAGGCCCGTGTTTGATGCGGGCGGATGCTGCGGTGAAAGGACGCCTGTTGCTACGGGAAAATCTCGCCAAATATACCAGTTGGCGGGTAGGCGGCGCTTGCGACCGGATGTTTATACCGGAAGACAAGCAGGATTTGATTGATTTTATGCGCCTGTTACCCGCAGGAGAGCCTTTGTTCTGGCTGGGTTTGGGCAGTAATTTGCTGGTTCGGGACGGCGGCCTTCGCGCCACCGTGATCAATACCCGCAACCGGTTAAAAGTGATGCGGCTGTTGAATGCCGATGAAGTGTATGTCGAGGTCGGCGTACCTTGTGCGCGGGTGGCGCGATTTTGCGGTGAACAAGGCTTGGTCGGCGCCGAGTTTTTGGCGGGTATTCCGGGTACGGTCGGCGGCGCGCTCAAAATGAATGCGGGCGCTTTTGCCGGAGAAACCTGGACTATTGTCGAAAGCGTCGAAATGATTGATAGCACAGGTGCCGTTATTGGGCGGCGGCCGGATGAATTCAGCGTGACTTATCGTTCAGTGGAAGGACGGGACAATGAGTGGTTTTTATCGGCAATATTAAAGTTGAGTCCGGGCGATACGATTGTCAGCCAACAAAAAATCAAGCAATTGCTGGCACGGCGCAACCAGACGCAACCGACGCATCAGCCGAGTTGCGGTTCGGTTTTTAAAAATCCGCAAGGCGATTATGCGGCGAGGTTGATCGAGGTTTGTGGCCTGAAAGGTTATGCCATTGGTGGTGCCGAAGTTTCAGAAAAGCACGCCAATTTTATTGTCAATACAGGGCATGCGACAGCGGCGGATATCGAAGCGCTCATTGACTATGTTCAGGATACGGTAGCCAAACAGCAAGGGGTAAATTTAGTGACGGAAGTGTGCAGGGTGGGTGAGGCGTTATGAGGCCAAGGCTGATACACGAGGCGCAGGCATTTGGCCGGGTCGCCGTGATGATGGGCGGCACTTCGGAGGAACGCGAGATTTCCCTGAAAAGCGGCCAGGCGGTTTATGCCGCCTTGATACAACAAGGCGTTGATGCGGTTCCGGTCGATGTCACCGGCAGTCCGATTGACGCGCTGAAAAATCTTGAAGTGACGCGCGTGTTCAATATGATCCATGGCCGTGGTGGTGAAGATGGCGTGTTGCAGGGTGTGCTGGAAGCTTTGGCCTTGCCTTTTACCGGCAGTGGCGTCCTGGCCTCGGCGCTCAGCATGGACAAGCTGCGCACCAAATTGTGTTGGCGCGGGCTGGGTTTGGCGACGCCGGCGTGGTTTCAGTTGCACAGCGAACACGATGTTGATGCCTGCATCGCGGCTTTAGGCTTTCCGGTCATAGTCAAACCAGCCCAGGAAGGCTCCAGCATCGGCATGAGCAAGGCATGCAGCCGCAAGGAGCTGATCGATGCCTGGCAACTGGCTTCGCAGTATCGTTGCGAAGTCTACGCCGAAGCCTGGGTAAACGGCAAGGAATATACCGTTGCCGTGCTCGGCAATGAAGCCTTGCCGGTGATCCGTCTGGAAACACCGCATGCGTTTTATGATTATGATGCCAAATACCGGGCCGATAGTACCCGTTATCATTGCCCGTGCGGACTGCCGCAAGATACGGAAAAAGCTTTGCAGGCGCTGGCACTGGGCGCTTGCGAAGCGTTGATGATAAAAGGCTGGGGTCGTGTCGATGTGTTTATCGATACAGCGGGCATAAGCCAGTTGATCGAGGTCAACACCGTGCCCGGCATGACCGATCACTCTCTGGTGCCGATGGCCGCCAAACAGGCGGGAATGAGTTTTGAAGAATTGGTGTGGCGGATTCTTGAAAGCAGTTTCAGTTAATGTCATGCGGCGCGCCGGAGTGTTTGCGGTCATGATGGTGCTGTCGGCTTTGGTCTGGTGGGGTTTTGATAAAGCCCAAGTTTACGGGACGGATACGGCGCCGATAAGGTATGTGCGGACCGAAGGCGTGTTTCAGCATATTGATAAAGAGGCGATTAAAAAAACGCTGCGGCCACTGGTCAATACCGGGTTTTTCAGCGCCGATATAGAGGCCATCCGGCAAGCGGTGTTGCAAATGCCCTGGGTCGAAAGCGTCAGTGTCAAGCGCGTTTGGCCGGATGCCATCGATATTGAAATCCAGGAGCGGACGGCTTATGTCCGTTGGAGTGAAAACAGCTTGCTGACTGAGCGGGGTGAAAAATTCACCCCGCCCGACACCAAACAATTCGGCTATTTACCTTTGTTAAATGGACCTGCCGGGCAGGAACAAAAAGTTTTGGAAATTATGAAAGGCATCAGAACGGCTTTGGCGGATCAGGCCATGGATCTTGCCGAATTCAGTATCAATGATCGGCGGGCCTGGAAGCTTGTGTTGACCAATGGCATGGAAATTCTGCTGGGCCGGGTCGATCAATTGAAGCACTTTCAGCGGTTTTTAAAAACATTGACTTTATTTACACAAGAGCAGATTCAGGCCATGGCCCGTGCCGATTTGAGATATCCGAACGGTTATGCGGTTTCATGGCGATCGGATGCGGCGGCAATAGACTGGAAGGCCGTGCAAAAGCTTCGGCAACAATCGCAACAGGCACAGACAAAGGCATTGTAAGAGTAGCTAAAATGGCAAAAAAAACAGATCGTAATTTGATAGTCGGGCTCGATATAGGCACGTCGAAAGTCGCGGCTATTGTCGGCGAACATACCGGAAACGGCGAAGTCGAAGTCATCGGCATCGGTTGCACGCCTTCACGGGGGCTGAAAAAAGGCGTGGTGGTCAATCTGGAATCTACCGTCCAGTCGATCCGGCGCGCGGTCGAGGAAGCGGAATTGATGGCGGGCTGCGAGATAACGTCGGTTTTTGCCGGCATTGCCGGTAGCCATATCAAAAGCCTCAATTCTCATGGCATCGTGGCGATCAAAGACAAGGAAGTGACTCAATACGATATCGACCGGGTGATCGATTCGGCGCGCGCGGTGGCGATTCCGGCCGATCAGAAAATCCTGCACATCCTGCCGCAGGAGTTTGTCATCGATCTACAGGACGGTATCAAGGAGCCGATCGGGATGTCGGGTATCCGGCTGGAAGCTAAAGTGCATATGGTGACGGGCAGTGTCAGCGCGGCACAGAATATCATCAAATGTATTCGCCGTTGCGGTCTCGAAGTGGATGATATGGTGCTTGAGCAGTTGGCATCCTGCCATTCGGTGCTGACCGACGATGAAAAGGATTTGGGCGTTTGCCTGATCGATATTGGCGGCGGCACGACCGATATAGCCGTTTTTGTCAACGGCGCGATCAAGCATACGGCGGTCATTCCCATTGCCGGCGACCAGGTGACCAATGATATTGCGGTGGCCTTGAGGACGCCGACGCAAAATGCCGAACAAATCAAGCAAAAACACGCTTGTGCCTTGACGCAACTGGCTAATACCGAGCAGTTGATCGAGGTGCCGAGCATAGGCGACAGGGCGCCGCGAAAAATATCGGTGCAGAATCTGGCCGAAATCATCGAGCCGCGCTACGAAGAATTAATGCTGCTGGTGCAAGCCGAATTAAGGCGCAGCGGCTTTGAGGAAATGATCGCCGCCGGTGTCGTATTGACCGGCGGCAGTTCTAAAGTGATGGGGTTGATCGAACTGGCGGAGGAAATTTTCCACATGCCGGTACGAATGGGGCTGCCCCAGCATGTATCAGGATTGACCGATGTCATAAAAAATCCCATCCACGCGACAGGAGTCGGTTTATTGTTGTATGGAAAAGAACACAGAGGTGCCGTCGATGGACTTGAGCTCGATGGTTCCGGGCTGCTGGCTAAAATGAAGAAATGGTTTCAAGGTAATTTTTGAGTGTTTTTGGAAATTGAGGGGAGCGAAGATGAAATATGAATTGATGGATATCGGTGCGGAAAACGCAGTGATCAAAGTAATCGGTGTCGGCGGCGGCGGTGGCAACGCTGTCAATCACATGGTGGAAAAACAAATCGACGGGGTGCAGTTTATTTGCGCCAATACCGATGCCCAGGCATTGCGCAAGTTGAATGTGGACACCATCATTCAATTGGGTGCTGAACTGACTAAAGGGCTGGGGGCGGGAACCAATCCGGATATCGGTAAGCAGGCGGCGGAAGAAAACCGGGATCGTATCCGCGAAGTCATCGAAGGCGCCGATATGGTTTTTCTGACGGCGGGCATGGGCGGCGGCACCGGCACCGGGGCTATTCCCATCATTGCCGAAATAGCCCGGGAGATGGGAATATTGACAGTGGCGGTGGTGACCAAGCCGTTTCACTTCGAAGGCAAAAAGAAAATGGCGGTGGCCGAGCAAGGCATCGCGGACCTTGAAAAATATGTCGATTCTTTAATTACTATTCCCAATCAAAAATTATTGCCGGTATTAGGCAATAATATTTCGTTAATGAGCGCATTCAGTGCGGCCAATAATGTGCTGCTGGATGCGGTTCAGGGCATTACCGAACTGATTACCCATCCGGGCATGGTCAATGTCGATTTTGCCGATGTCCGCACTGTCATGTCGGGCATGGGCGCAGCGATTATGGGCACGGGTTCCGCCAGCGGCGAGCATCGCGCCAGGGAAGCGGCGGAACGGGCCATTGCCTGTCCTTTGCTGGAAGACATCAATTTGCAGGGCGCGCGTGGCATTCTGGTCAACATTACGGCGGCCGATATGGGTATCGCGGAGTTCGACGAAGTGGGCAATATCGTTCACGAATTCGGTTCCGAAGATGCGATTATCAAAATCGGTATGGCGATCGACCCTGAGTTGGGCGATGAAATCAAGGTTACGGTCGTGGCAACGGGTATGGGGCAACAGAAAGCCGCCGTGCAAGCGCCTATCAAACTGGCGGTAAAAGCGGTTTCCGTGCACGAAACCGATTATGAAAAACTGGATAAGCCGACAATAATTCGCCAGAACCGGCCTGAAACCCGGGAAACGCGATTCGGTGCCCAGCTCAAAAAAGAAGTGGATATGGATTATCTGGATATTCCGGCTTTTTTAAGACGACAAGCTGATTGATGATCGAGATGAGGCTTCCCGGGAGCTTATCCCTAGGTATTTTGTGCTACAATTTCGCTCCTTTTATGCGCGGCGGCAGTGGCATGACAAATTATGATTAAACAGCGGACTTTAAAAAACACTATTCGGGCAACCGGAGTCGGCCTTCATACCGGAGACAAAGTATATTTGACTTTGCGTCCGGCGGAAGCCAATACCGGCATCCGGTTCCGGCGAGTGGATGGAGATGAGCCGGTCATCATCAAAGCGTCGCCGGAGAACGTGGGCGAGACCCTGCTTTCCACGACATTGATGAGCGGGAATGTCAAAATATCGACTGTCGAGCATTTGTTGTCCGCTTTTGCCGGATTGGGCATTGATAATGCCATTGTCGATGTCAATGCCGCCGAAGTGCCGATCATGGACGGCAGTGCCGGGCCTTTTGTTTTTTTATTGCAATCGGCCGGCGTCGAAGAACAGCAGGCTCCTAAGCAATATCTTCGTATAAAACGTCCGATTCGCGTCGAAGAGGACGATAAATGGGCTGCATTCGAGCCATTCAACGGTTTTAAAGTGACCTTCACGATTGATTTTGAGCATCCGGCTTTTGCAGATCATTTAAAAACCGCAGTGATGGATTTCTCCTCCACCACGTTTGTCAAGGAAGTCAGCCGGGCCCGGACGTTTGGTTTTATGAAGGATATCGAGATGTTGAGGCAAAACAATCTGGCTTTGGGCGGCAGCCTGAATAACGCCATAGTCGTCGATGATGACAGGGTGTTGAATGAAGATGGCTTGCGCTATGCTGATGAATTTGTAAAGCATAAAATCCTCGATGCAATAGGTGACTTATATCTGCTTGGGCATAGCCTGATTGGTGAATTCATCGGTTATAAATCAGGGCACAGCTTGAATAACAAGCTTTTGCGTACTTTGCTCCAAAATCCGGATGCCTGGGAGTTACTGACTTTCGATAACGAGGAGGATGTGCCGCTTTCATTTATGCGCGCGGCGCAATCGGTAGTTCCTTCCGAGTAATTCAGCGCCTCTCCTTTTCAGATTGTCCGGTGCGCCGGGATAGCCGCTCCAGCGTATGACTCAAATTCAATAGTGCCTGACTCAAGGCATCATCCGGAGGGTCGCTCAGGTTGCTGCGGAGAGCGGCAATTTTATCGGGCGACGGTATTTTGGCAGTGCGTTCAGGGATGGCTGCGAGAGCGTCAATCGGTCGGGTAATTCTGATTTGCACCAGGTCGATGCGGGCGGCGGCGGTGATTGTTTTGAGCAATACCGGGTTATAAAAGCGCAGTTGACTGGCCCAGGTCGCGGTATCGGTGTAAACCAATAGTTTTCTGCCACTGACAACGCAGTGTAGTACATGATCTGAAAGCGGCTCGGGCAGGTTTTTTTTTATCAGGGCCAATAGCTTTTTTTGCTGTTCGATCTGCGCATACAGACGGCTCAGGGCTTGGTTTGGATGTGCGAGAGCGGATTTGAAAGTCGTCATAGACGGGTTTGCAACAAAATCATCAGTGCAGCTTACCCTCATCGGGATAATCCTGATCGATAATCGTCTCGCCCGGTATTTTCTTTTCTTCGGCGGCCCACTCACCCAAATCGATCATTTTGCAGCGTTCACAGCAAAAGGGTTTAAAAGGATAATCATCGGTCCAACGCACCGGGCGCTGACAATGCGGGCATTTAACGCTGAGCGCAGAGGTGTCGGCCGTCATCAAAATTGACAGCAGGTCAAGTCAAAAGGAATGTCATCACTGCTTTGCAAGGGCCTTGATTGTTCGTTTGAAGGCGTCATAAAGCGAATAGTGAAACGGTGTTTGCCGCCGCTGATTTCGGCAAAGCAGGGAATGTCGCGCGCTACGCTGATTCGAAGCAGTTGCAGGGGCAGGCTTCTGTCCAAAGCCATTTGAAAAAAACCGGCTTGAGCGAGTTTGCGCGACGGTGTGGTGCTTTGACGGATAAAGCCAAGAATCAGCGTTATTGCTTTATGGATGTCGGCAAAAGGTTGTGTCCATTGTTCAAGCGCTTTGCGCTGGACGCTTTCTTCCTGTTCCAGCCAGAAATGAAAGGCCGGCAGGTCGAAGGAACAGGTGCCGCCGGGAATGGAGCTGCGTTGCGAAATACTTTGAAACAAATCGCTCTCCATGATTTTAACGCCGATTTTGCCGTTGGCGGCATAAAGATTTTTGCCGGTCTGCGTCAAGTCGGCAAGAATGTCATCGACTTTGTCGGTATCGACGCCGTCGGTTCTGGCGAGCTGGGTCAATACTTTGGCGTGGCGGTCGAGTTCTTTCAATGTTTCCGATTTGAGGTCGTTGCGGCTGAAAATAGTCAGGATGTCGAGTAATGCGTCAAGCGCCGCGCGCCTGTCGGAGACGCTATTGCCGTCCAGAAAATGGGCCAACTGCTTGAACAGCAGTTCAAGCCGGATAAAAATCCGGATGCGTTCATTGAGTGGAAATTCATAAATTATCGGGGTATTCGCAGGCATTTAATTTTTACTTTACACTTAATGAAAGATATAAATTGTGCAGTTTTTTGACCTGTTCTGCAAGCCGGGAATTAGCTTCGCCGTTATCGATGAGATCATCGGCCATAGCATTTCTGCTGGCTCTTGGCGCTTGAGCGGCGATGATGGCGCGGATGCTGGCTTCATCGAGACCGTCCCGCTGTTTGACGCGTGTGATTTGCGTTGCAACCGGACAGTCTATGACCAGAACACGATCGACAATTCGGTCCATGCCGGTTTCAAATAATAACGGGATGCAGATAAGGCAATAAGGCGCGGTAAGTGCGTCGGCTTCGGACTGAATGTTGGCTAACACCCGTGGATGCAGGATGGCTTCGAGTTTTTGTTTGAGTTGGCTATCGGCAAAGACTTGGCCGCGCAGTTCGCCCCGGTTCAGGCTGCCGTCCGGGTTGATGACGACTGGACCGAAAAGCATCCGGATTTGGGCGAGTGCCGGTTGTCCGGGTTCCACCAGGCGGCGGGCGATTACGTCGGCGTCTATGACGGGGACGTTTAAATCGGCAAATAATTGCGCAACCGTGGTTTTACCTGCGCCTATGCCGCCGGTCAGGCCTATCCTCACAGGCCGGCCGCGTCAATATAAAGCCGGTTGATGGACTCGCCCCACAGCAGGGCAATCCAGCCCGCCATAGCCAGATAAGGGCCGAAAGGAATGGGCGTGTTTTTGTCGCGTTTGACAAAAACAATCATGCCCACGCCGATCACCGCGCCGACCAGCGACGATAACAAGATAATCAGCGGTAGATAGTGCCAGCCCAGCCAGGCGCCAAACAAAGCCAATAGCTTGAAATCGCCGTAACCCATGCCTTCCTTACCGGTAACAAGCCTGAACAGATGGTAAACCGTCCACAAACACAAATACCCGGCCACGGCGCCTATAATGCTGGCATGACTGTCGGTAAACACATTGGCAAGGCTTAGTATCAAGCCCAACCAAAGCATGGGCAGGCTAATACTGTCAGGTAGCAATTGATGGTCGATATCGATGCCGCCGAGGGCGATCAGCGACCAGGTCAACAGCAAAGCAAAAGCGGTTTCGGGCGCATAACCGAAGCGCCAGGCGACGGTCGCAGACGCAATGCCGGTCAAGGCTTCGACAATCGGATAGCGCGGCGAGATGGACGCTTTACAATGCGCGCAACGGCCTTTTAACAATAAATAGCTAAAAACGGGAACGTTTTGGTGCGGTTTGATGGCGCTATGGCAATGCGGGCAGTGCGACAACGGTAAAATCAGGTTGAAAGTTTTTTCGCCAGCGTCAGCCGGGTTTTCGAGTTCGAGAAATGCGGTGCATTCCCGGCGCCAGTCGCGTTGCATCATGAGCGGAAGACGGTAGATGACGACATTTAAAAAACTGCCCACCAGCAAACCCAGAATACCTGCTAGGGCGGTTAACAGCAAGGGTGAATCGAGCATGAGGTCAAGTTCTTGCATGGTGGATTGGCTGAAAGAGTGGGTTCCGGGTCATTTAAAATAAGGTGTGAGGCAAACGCTCCCGCTGGCATTAGCCCACGGCCGCGCCCAATTTGAAGATAGGCAGATACATGGCTACGATCAGGCCGCCGACCAGCACGCCCAAAACAGACATGATAATGGGTTCCATCAGACTGCTCAGGTTATCCACCAGATTATCGACTTCTTCTTCAAAAAAATCCGCTACTTTGGTCAGCATGGTGTCGATAGAGCCGGACTCTTCGCCGATAGCGACCATTTGTATGACCATGTGCGGGAACAGGCCGTCTTGCTGCATGGCAAATTGCAGGCGTTGGCCGTTGGCGACCTCTTCGCGCATTTTCAATACCGCATCGGCATAAATGATATTACCGCAAGCACCCGCGACCGACTCCAGCGCCTCCATTAACGGCACCCCGGCGGCCGACATGGTGGACAGGGTTCTGGCAAAGCGCGCGATGGCCGATTTGTTGAGAATCAGTCCGACCACCGGAACTTTCAGTAACAGTTTGTCCAGGGCATGATTGAATTTACGAGAGCGTTTTTTGAAGTAACTAAAAGTATAAACTGCCGCCACGATACCGCCCACTATGACCCACCACCATGCCTGCATCCATTCGGACAAGGCGATCACCATTTTAGTGAATGAAGGCAAATCGGCGCCAAAGCTTTGGAACAGTTCTTCGAACACGGGCACCACAAAAATCAACAGAATCGCGGTCACGATAAACGCGACCACCAGTACGGCGATAGGATAGGTCAGGGCTTTTTTGATTTTTTTCTTGAGCGATTCGGTTTTTTCCTTATAAGTCGCTATTTTGTCCAGCAAAGTTTCCAGTACCCCGGCCTGTTCGCCGGCTTCGACCAGATTGGTAAATAACTCGTCGAAATAAAGCGGTTTTTTGCGCAAGGCTTCGGCCAGGGTGTCGCCGCTTTCGATATCGCTTTTAACGTCCAGCAGCATTTTTTGCATACTCGGGTTGTCGTGGCCTTTGCCGACAATGTCGAAAGATTGCACCAGCGGCACACCGGCTTCCAGCATGGTGGCTAACTGCCGGCTGAAAACGGCGATATCGCCCGGGGTGATTTTTTTGGTGCGGGCGCCGAATAAATCCCTGGGCTTCTTTTTGATGCTGATGACACGAATGCCCATTCGGCGTAGTTCGCTGCGGGCAACGATCTCCGATTTGGCCGCGATTTGGCCCTTGGTGCGGTGGTTGTTTTTGTCTTTACCGGTCCAGATAAAGTCTATTTGCTCGATTGATTCTGCCATCGTTATTCCTTGGTGACCCGGTCGATTTCTTCCAGGGTGGTAATGCCTTGACGGACTTTTTCCAGGCCGGAGGCGCGCAGGTCGTTAATGCCTTCGGCTTTGGCCTGCGCTGCCAACTGTAAAGTGTTGCCGCCTTCCAAAATAAGTTTGCGCATGTTTTCACTGATCGTCATAACCTGATAAATGCCGACGCGGCCTTTGAAGCCGTTGGTGCAATGTTCACAGCCGACTGCGCTGTATATGTTAAGGTTTTTTAATTCGTCTTCGCTAAACCCCGTTGACAGCAGTACCGAATCGGGAAAATCGGCTTTAACCTTGCAATGTTCACATAAGCGCCGGGCCAGACGTTGCGCCATGATCAGGTTGACCGCCGAAACGATATTGAACGGTGGAATGCCCATTTGCACCAGCCGATTCAAGGTTTGCGGTGCGTCATTGGTGTGCAGCGTGGATAATACCAAGTGACCTGTCTGGGCGGCTTTGACGGCTATTTCAGCGGTTTCCTGGTCACGAATCTCGCCGACCATGATGATGTCCGGGTCTTGTCGTAAAAAAGCGCGCAAGGCTGAAGCGAAAGTCAATCCGGCCTTGGGATTAACGTTGACTTGATTGATGCCCTCGACGGTAATTTCGACCGGATCCTCGGCAGTCGAGATATTGCGGTCAATGCTGTTGATAATATTCAGGCCGGTATAAAGCGTGACAGTCTTGCCGCTGCCGGTGGGGCCTGTGACCAGCACCATGCCGTAAGGCCGGTTGATGGCTTCGAGAAAGCGTTTCTGCTGAATCGGTTCAAACCCCAGCTTTTCGATGCCGATTTGGGCGCTGGTAGGGTCGAGAATCCGCAACACCACTTTTTCGCCGAATAGCGTCGGGCAGGAGTTGACCCTGAAGTCAATGGCCCGATGTTTTGATAAAGTCATTTTGATCCGCCCGTCCTGAGGCAGCCTGCGTTCGGCAATATCCATTTTGGCCATGACTTTTATTCTCGAAATGATCCGGGTGGAAATGCTGGACGGTGGGCTGGCGACTTCATACAGCATGCCGTCGGCCCGAAAGCGGATACGGAAATTTTTTTCGTAAGGTTCAAGATGAATGTCCGATGCGCCTCTTTTGATGGAGTCGAGCAGTATCTTGTTGACAAAACGGACAATAGGAGCGTCGTCGATATCCGGATTGATCTCGTCACCTTGTGTTTGTGCGTCGCCGCCGACATCGAGGTTGTCGAGATCGGCGTCGAGCATATCGGCCATCGAAGTATCGGCGGCTTCCAGCGCCGTTTCAATCGCTTTACCGAGTTTGTCTTCCTCGACCAGTATGGTTTCGATGTTCAGGCGAGTATGAAACTTGATTTCATCCTGAGCCAGAAAGTCACTGGGGTCGGACAGTCCGATAAACAGCCGGTTGCCACGCTTGAGCAACGGCAAGGCATGGTGTTTCCGGATCAGTTTTTCACTGACCAGGCCGGTGGGCAGCGTGCGAATATCGATGGCGCTCAGATCCAGTTGCGGCAAACCGAATTCGGCGGACGCCGAGGCCGCTACTTTTTTACTGTCAACCAGTTTGTTGGCGACCAGATAGCTGATCAAGGGCAGTTTTACTTTTTGGGCCGCTTTCATGTGCTCGAGCATATCCGCTTCGGATAGCAAACCGGCCTTTACCAAGCATTTGGCGAGTCCTCCCAATTGAAGGTCTATGATATCTGTAGCCATGAATAATGAATTTTATGCGACTGTGCTGTTAAATATAGATGATGTCGGTATTTTTTCAAATTGCTTGAGCCGGAATAGATTCCAAAGTATTAGGCCGGATTACTTGCGACCCAGGTTAAACTTAGGCCGTAGCGCAATCCGAAATTTGCTATAACGTTTGAATTTTAGCCCATTGTGCTTTCAGGTTGTTCAGAGTGGAACTCAAATCGGCCAGCTTTTGTTTTTCCTTGTCGATGATTTCTGCGGGCGCCTTGTCGGCAAAGGCCGGATTATTGAGCTTTCCTTCAATGCGCGGCAGTTCTTTGCCGATTTTCTGAATTTCCTTGTCCAGACGCGTAAGTTCAGCCTGTTTGTCGATTAAGCCCGCCATCGGAATCAGAATTTGCATGTCGCCGACCAAAGCGATGGCAGATTCCGGCGCGGCATCGTCCCCGGTCAGTTCGGTGATCGACTCCAGTCTGCCCAATTTCAGCAGGTAAGCCCGATTGCGCTCCAGATTGAGAAGATCGGGGCCGGTGCTGTTGGCAAGCAACACCGGCAAAGGTTTACCCGGGGCTATATTCATTTCGCCGCGAATACGGCGGACGCCGAGCAGGAAGCTCATGAGCCAGTTGATTTCGGCGGTCGCGGCGCTGTCTATTTTCCGGGGGTCACACGCAGGATAAGCTTGCAACATAATGGTATCGGCGCTGATGCCAGCCAAAGGCGCCACGCGTTGCCAGATTTCCTCGGTGATAAACGGCATGATCGGGTGGGCCAGGCGCAACAGGCTTTCCAGAACCGTCAACAAGGTTTTGCGGGTGCCGCGTTGTTGTGCCGGAGCGTTTGCTTGCAAGGCGGTTTTGGCCAATTCCAGATACCAGTCACAATATTCATTCCAGGTGAATTCATAAATAGCCTGAGCCGCCAGATCGAAACGGTAGTTTTCCATGGCGCTGCGGGTGGTGGCGGTGACTTCATTCAGTCTTGAGACAATCCAGCGATCCGCCTGAGTGTAGTCACAAGCGGCGCCGGACAGGCCGTTATCCTGGTCTTCGGTATTCATCAAGACATAGCGGGCCGCGTTCCACAGTTTGTTGCAGAAGTTACGGTAACCTTCGGTGCGCGCCAGGTCGAAGCGAATGTCACGACCGGTTGACGCCAGCGAGGCAAAAGTGAAACGCAGGGCGTCGGTGCCGAAAGACGGAATGCCGTCGGAAAAGTGTTTGCGGGTGGCGGTTTCGATTTTTTTGGCCAGATGCGGTTGCATCATGCCGGATGTGCGCTTTGCCACCAGGGCTTCAAGGTCGATGCCGTCGATCAAGTCGATCGGATCCAGGACATTGCCTTTGGATTTTGACATTTTCTGGCCTTCGGCGTCCCGAATCAGGCCGTGAATATACACTTCCCTGAAAGGAACCCGCCCCTGGAATTTAAGGCCCATCATGATCATGCGGGCGACCCAGAAGAAAATAATGTCAAACCCCGTCACCAGTACGCTGGTGGGATAATGTCGGGTGAGTTCGGGAGTGTTCTCAGGCCAGCCCAGCGTCGAAAACGGCCAGAGTGCCGATGAAAACCAGGTGTCGAGAACATCGTTGTCCTGTTGCAGTGGATAATCGGGGGCTAATTGATGCTGGTCGCGCACGTCCTGCTCGGAGCGTCCGACATAGATATTGCCGGTCTCATCGTACCAGGCCGGGATGCGGTGACCCCACCAGATTTGCCGGGAAATACACCAGTCCTGAATATTGCGCATCCATTCGAAATATGTGTTTTTCCAGTTGTCCGGCACAAATCTGATGTCGCCGTTTTCGACCGCCGCTATGGCGGGTTTTGCCAGCGGCGCGACTTTGACATACCATTGGTCGGTCAGATAAGGTTCGATCACGCTGCCGGAGCGGTCGCCGCGCGGCACCATCAGTTTATGATCTTCGATTTTTTCCAGCAGTCCCCGGGCGTCAAGGTCGGCAACGATTTGTTTGCGGGCTGCGAACCGATCCAGGCCGAAATAGGGATGCGGCACCAGTTGGAATTCATCGTCCTTGTTGTTTCTGATTTGCGCGTCAACGGTAAAAATGTTGATCAGGCCGCCATAAGGCAACTCCTGCATGGCATTGGTATGGCGATGGCGAGTCCAGACTTGATAGTCGTTGAAGTCGTGGGCCGGGGTAATTTTAACGCAACCGGTGCCGAATTCGGGATCGACATAATCATCGGCAATGATTGGAATGCGGCGACCGGTTAAGGGTAAATCGACCCATTCGCCCAACAGATGTTTATAGCGTTCGTCATTGGGATGAATGGCGACGGCGGCATCGCCGAGCAGGGTTTCCGGACGCGTGGTGGCAACAATCAGATGACCGGTGCCGTTGCTCAAGGGATAGCGCATGTGCCACAGGGAGCCGTTTTCTTCTTCCGACAGTACTTCCAGGTCCGATACCGCAGTATGCAGCACCGGATCCCAGTTGACCAGGCGTTTGCCCCGGTAAATCAGACCTTCTTCATAAAGCCGGATAAAAACTTCCTGCACCGCGTCCGACATACCTGCATCCATGGTAAAACGTTCCCGGGACCAATCCAAGGACGAGCCCATACGGCGCAGTTGGCGGGTAATGGTGCCGCCGGATTGTTGCTTCCATGCCCAGACTTTTTCCAGAAATTGCTCGCGGCCGATACTGTGCCGGGTTTTGCCTTCGGTTTCGAGCAGGCGCTCAACCACCATTTGTGTGGCGATGCCGGCATGGTCGGTGCCCGCTTGCCACAAGGTGCTGTAGCCTTGCATGCGGTGATAGCGGGTCAGGGCGTCCATGATGGTGTCCTGAAAAGCATGGCCCATGTGCAGACTGCCTGTGACATTAGGGGGAGGAATCATGATGCAGTAAGATTCACCCTCCTGTTTGGGGGCAAAATAACCTTTTTCTTCCCAGATCTGATACCAGCGTTGTTCAATTGAGTGGGGTGCGTATGTTTTTTCCATGGCGGTGTGTTTCCCAGGTGTTGATATTTTTCCCGTTGCCGCAAGCAATACCGGCAAGGTTTACAAATTAGGACGTAAAGAATTTTTAGAGCTTGTGTGTGGCGATTTTAAATCCGGCTTGCTGATATTGTTTATAACGCAGGCGGCCTTGCGCTTTGATGTTTTCGTCGTTATCAAGAATTTCCAGCAGTCGTTCACAGTGGTCGAGTTTTTCGGGAGGATTCGCCGACAGGTTGATGATCATTGCTTGCCACGGTTCCGGAGCGCTTTGCGCAGTACCTATCAAAACCTTGTTTTCGATCGCCGCAGTATCGATATAAAACTGGTGCGGAACAAAGCTCCCGGCGCGGAAAGTCCAGAGTAAATCATCCAGTGTTTTGCCCTGCAATTCATGTGCAGTCAAAATATAGCAGAACCGGCCGCTGCGATAAGCTTTTTCGGCCAGTTTGCAGGCAAGATACAGCCGTTCCCGTTCACTTTGAGAAGCCAGCAGGTAAAAGCTCACATCCGGCATTCAGGGATTAGCCCTGTGCCCGGTTGAGCAGGTATTGACATAATAAAGGCACCGGCCGGCCGGTAGCGCCTTTATCAGTACCGGTGCGCCAGGCGGTACCGGCAATATCCAGATGCGCCCAGCGAAAGTCTTCGGCAAATTTCGATAAAAAGCACGCGGCGGTGATAGTGCCCGCGTCCTTGCCGCCAATATTGGCCATGTCGGCAAAATTGGATTTCAGCAATTCCTGGTACTCTTCCCACAGCGGCAGGCGCCAGACACTGTCACCGGCGATGTTGCCCGCAGCGATGAGGTCGTTGCAAAGCGCGTCATCGTTACCCAGTAATGCGCTGGGAACGCGGCCTAATGCGACCAGACAGGCGCCGGTCAGCGTGGCCAGATCGATCACGACTTCAGGCTGGTATTTTTGTGCGTAAGTCAGGGTGTCGCATAAAATAAGGCGGCCTTCGGCATCGGTATTGAGAACTTCGATGGTTTTGCCCGACATGCTGGTCAGAATGTCGCCGGGTTTGTTGGCGTTGCCGTCCGGCAGGTTTTCCGAGGCTGGAATCAGGCCGACGATATTCAGCGGCAACTGCATTTGCGCGGCTGCTTGCAGCGTGGCAATGACGCAGGCGCCGCCGCACATGTCGTATTTCATTTCATCCATGCCGAGGCCGGGTTTCAGGGAAATGCCGCCGGCATCGAAGGTCAGGCCCTTGCCGATTAAAACAATGGGCTTACGGTTTTTTTCGCCGCCCTGATAATTGATGACGATCAATTTGGCCGGCTGGCGGCTGCCGCGCGTGACGGATAACAGGGCGCCCATGCCCAAAGCCTGCATGTCGGCTTCTTCCAGTACGTCAACGCTTAAACGATCGTATTTGCGGCCCAGTTCGGTCGCTGTCTCGGCCATAAAAGTGGGCGTGCACAGATTGCCGGGTAAATCCGCCAATGTTTTGGCTAAAGCCACACCTTCGGCAATGGCCCGGCCCTGGAGCAGTCCTGTTTGGGCTTGAGCCTGCTGGTTTTCCGGCGCTATGATAATGATTTGTTCGGTTTTCAGTTCATTTTCAATGAGGGTTTTACATTGTTTGAATTGATACAGGGCGTCATCAAATACTTCGATGATTTGCCGCGTTTTCCAGCACCAGTCCCTATCTTCTATATCCACTTCGGCCAAAGTGCAGGCGGCGGATTTGATTTGGGCTTCTTTGATGGTTTTAACGGCTGCGGCGAGTGCGGTACGATAATTTTTAGCGGACAAAGGTTCCTGTGGGCCTAAGCCGACCAACAGAATCCGGCTGAAGGTGTTGTCCGGCAGCCAGTTAATTAAAAGCGTTTTACCGTTTTTGCCGGTGCTGTCGCCGCGCGTGACAATTTTGCTGATAACGCCTTGTGTTAGGGCGTCCAGTGTTATCGCGGAAGGTATAAGCTGCCCGTTTTCGTAGCAGCCGACAATGATGCAGTCACTTTGCAGTTTTTCCAGGGGCGTACTGTCTATAAAATAGTCCATAACTTAAGGTCGATGTGGTGGTTAAAACAAGGTTTGTTCCGGTTCGGGAATTTTGCGATAGCTATTCGGTATCATGGCGCTTAAAATCAAGGCTGATGAGCCGCACGCATAAACTTGCCAGGCTTGACTGATGAGTGAACGGCTGGTGTCAAGTCTGATTATACAGCATGAGACTTTGTGACCAAGGCTAAAATAACAGCAAGCCGGTGTAATGTTCAAGATTGTGGTTTTTGTAGCGTTAATGGGACGCGGGTATTTCCCGAGAGGCTTTGACTATGGTGTTTTTTAAAGGGGGCGGCTGGCGCCACGGTGAGGGGCGTCCCGGTTATAAAAGACGGCGGACTGTGTTAATCAGTATTCTGGACAAAATGGTGGTAACGGATTTGGCGCGTACGCTTGCCGCTGTTTTGTCCGTTATTGTGGTGATTATCGTCAGCCGGAAGTTGATAAAAATCCTGGAAAAAGTCATCGAAGGTTCGGTTTCCAATGAAACCTTGCTGAGTATCGTCGGCTTGAATATGATCACGGCAGCCATCACTTTTTTGCCGGTATCCCTGTTTATGGCGGTTTTGATGGTACTCGGACGCATGTACCGGGAGCAGGAGATGTCGGCTATATTTTCCGCTGGCGGTGGTGCGGGCACGCTTTACCGGTCGGTATTGCTGCTGGTTATGCCGTTGACTGTCGCGTCTGCGGGTTTGTCTTTTTATATCGGACCGTGGGCTGAGGCCACTGTCCAGCAATTGATGCTTAAGGATGAAAAAACCGCAGGTGTTCGTGGTATTTCAGCCGGACGCTTCAGCGAATATCAGCAAGGCGATCTGGTTTTTTATGTGGAAAGTATCAATAAAGATAAAAAAATGCAGCAAGTTTTCGTCCAGCACAGGCGTGGCGGTAATCTGGCCATTGTCAATGCCGATACGGGATGGCTGGAAAATCGTCCGGAAGGGCTTTATATGGTTTTGGCGCAGGGGCAGCGCGTACAAGGCGTACTCGGCAAGACACATTATGTCGTCGAAGAATTTGATCAATACGGCATCCGTCTGGAAGAAAAAGACGCTACGGTTGTTTTTGATCAGGAAGCAACAACGACCGGGATGCTGTGGGGTTCCAGCGTCATCAAGGATATTGCGGAACTGCAAAGACGTTTTTCCATTCCTGCCGGCGTACTTTTTTTAAGTCTTCTGGCGGTGCCGTTGGCACAAACTTCGCCAAGAACCGGCGTGTTCGGGAATCTATTGACCGCTTTTCTCATCTATTTCAGTTACGGTAATCTGGTTCGAGTCAGTCATAGCTGGGTGGTTAAAGGGCAAATTCCTGTGTGGCTGGGTGGTTTCTGGTTGTATTTGTTTTTGCTGATAGTGACGGGAGCTTTATTGATCAAGTTTTACGGCTGGCGGTTTGTCCGCCTGAAAATCAGTGCTAAGGTGACTCGGTGAATGTTTTAACGGGCTATATTGTCAAGGAAATTTTAAGAGGCTCTTTTGTTGCGTTGCTGCTTTTGTTGACCTTGTTCAATCTTTTTACCTTCAGTGACGAGTTGAAAGCGCTCGGGGGCGATTATGGCCTGGAAGAGATTTTTAAATATCTGGCGCTGACCAGTCCGCGCGTACTTTACGAATTGGTGCCTTTTGCGGCGTTATTGGGGAGTTTGTTCGTTTTGGGGGCGCTGGGTAATAATCGTGAATTGATTGCAATGCGCGCCTCGGGCGTTTCCGTGCTGGGCATTATCAAGGCCGTTATGTTGGCGGGGGCCTTTCTGGCCGTGTTTTCAATCGTTGTCGGGGAGTTTGTTGCGCCTTCGACCGAGCGTGCGGCACAAGTGCTTAAAATGACGGCGCGTAATAAGCGGGTTGTCATTCAGAGCCGCTACGGGCTTTGGTTGAGGGACGGGCGGAAGTTTGTCAATGTCCGTCAAATTCAAAGCGACGGCACACTGGCCGATATTTATATTTACGAGCTCGATCAGGCGCGGCATTTAAAGATAGCGTCCCATGCGCAACAGGCGGAGTTTCAGGGTAAAGACTTGTGGCAACTGAGGCAAATTACAAAAAGCGAAATTTCAAAACGGCAGGTCAGGGAATTTACCGTGCCCAGCGAATCCTGGCGGTCATTGATCGATCCTGAACTGGTCAATGTCGCGGTGGTCAAGCCGGATAACCTGTCTCTTTATGATTTGAGCCTTTATATCGATTTCATGAAGAAAAACAAGCAAAAAGCACAGTCTTTCGAATTGGCTTTTTGGGGTCGGCTGATCAATCCTTTCGTTACTTTTGTCATGTTGTTGGTGGCCACGCCTTTTGTGATTGGTATTAGGCGGGGCGTCAGTGTTGGCGCCAGAATGATGCTGGGCATTCTTATCGGCATGAGTTTTAATATCATCGATAAAATTATCGGTCATCTGAGTTTGATTTATGAACTCAATCCGGCGCTCATGGCCGTATTGCCGAGTGCGCTGGTATTTTTGCTGGCGCTTCTGGCGGTGCGAAAAGTGCAGGACTTTTAATAGCGCCGTTGATCCGGTGTTAGGTATAGCCTGATTTACCGTTGCGGCTATCATCATGATAAACGGTTGTTTTAGACAGGGAGTCGTGCCAGCCGCATTTGTTTTTATCGACGATAATCCACAGAAAACCTAGGCCCAGTAAAGCAAAGGAGAGCATCGCGGCAAGAAACCTGCACAATGCCTGTTGCCAGGTGATGGGTTGTTGCCCGAATGTCAGCACCCTGAGCTTCCAGGCGCGCAGACCCAGTGTCTGGCCGCCGTGCGTCCAAAACCAGCCGTAAAATAAAAAACTGACAAGAATCAGGTAAATCGGATAATAGAAGTTATCGGGCGCAAAAGCTTCGCCGTGGTTAAGCGGCAATATTGCGGCTGTTGCGGCAAACAAGACTGCGGCCAGCAGCAGGCTGTCATAGGCAAGCGCGGCTGCTCTTCGAAAAAAGCCCGCTTTTTTAAGTGTTATGCTCGTTTCCGGCTTTGCGGGGAAAGGCGAGGGCGGGGACAATTAATCTTTAAAAAGCGACAGCTTTTGACCAAAATACATACTCATAACCAGCAATCCGCCCAGCATCAGCAAAGAAAAAATAAAAGGCGGTCGGTGAAACAGTAAAACCGCCAGATCGGTTATAAAAATGCTGGTTAAAAAAGGTTGGTCAATTAAAGTGTTTAGGATCTTTTTGAACATGAATTTCTCCGGCCACTCTCAAAATAGCGGTTATTTAGGGATATGTAGTGATACTGATCAAGCGAAATGGCAACATTTTGTTTGAGCTAAGAACATTAAGTCAAAGCATATTTTACTATATTCAAATGCGCAATGTAAAAGCTTAAGTTGAGCGTCAATTTTCAGGGGTAGTGTTTCCGGGTTAATAAAAAACCAGAAAAATCAGCACCTCCATGGTTTTATTGCTTGACACTTCGTGAGCCGTATTGATTAAATATCTGCCTTCTTGTGCGAGGGCGGCATAAGAAACGGCACTTCGCCGGTTAAATTGATCTTTTGAAAGACTTCCTTAGGGGGAATAATGAATAAATCTGAACTTATTGATGCCATCGCTGAATCATCCGAACTGACAAAAGCCGACGCAGGTCGCGCATTGGAGGGTTTTTTAGCGGCTGTAACCAAGGCCTTGAGTCAAGGCGACTCTTTGGCTTTAGTCGGCTTTGGCACATTTTCCGTCAAGGAAAGGGCGGAGCGAAAAGGCCGTAATCCACAAACGGGCGAAGAAATTACAATCAAGGCGGCAAAAATTCCTGCATTTAAAGCTGGTAAATCTTTAAAAGATGCTGTAAACTAATTCCTCTTTAGTCGGGTGCTTAGCTCAGCTGGGAGAGCATCGCCCTTACAAGGCGAGGGTCGGGGGTTCGATCCCCTCAGCACCCACCAAATTTTGGAGCGGTAGTTCAGTTGGTTAGAATACCGGCCTGTCACGCCGGGGGTCGCGGGTTCGAGTCCCGTCCGCTCCGCCAATTTTAAAAACCTCGTGCCGTATTGGTTCGGGGTTTTTTTTTGAGTTGTGGCATAGAATTTAAGTTATTTTAGTTATAAGGACCGGACATATGCTGACAAAAATAAGAGAGAAAGCACAAGGCGTTTTTGCATGGGTAATCCTGTTGTTGATCTGTGTGCCTTTTGCGTTATGGGGTATTCAGAATTATCTCGACTTCGGCAAGGAAGCGCCTGTTGCTTCCGTGGGGGCTAAGGATTTTTTTCAGCGCGATGTCAATAAAGCTTATGCACAATACAGTCAGAACCTTCAGGGTTCGGTTGATGAAGTTGCCTTGAAACAGCAGGTGCTGCAAAAATTGATTCGTGATGAAGTACTGTTGCAATATGTCCACGATAAAAATCTGGTGATTACCGATGCCACGGCACGCGCGTTTATTACTTCGCTGGAATATTTTCAGGTCGATGGCAAGTTCAATAAAAAACAATACCGGGCTCTGTTGAATGCGCAAGGATTGTCGTCCGCAGAGTTTTTGGGCCGAATTAAAAATGCCCTGATGATGGAGCAATTCCAGCACGGTATTGTCGATAGCAGTTTCGCCACGACTTACGATGTGAATAGTTTTTTTAAAATTCAAAATCAACTGCGTACTATCGACTTTGTCACCGTCGCGGCCAAGCCGTCATTCGGGCCTTTGACCGATGAGGAACTCAACGCCTATTATCAGCAGCATCTGGACGACTATCGGACACAGGATCGAGTGGCTATTGAATATATCGATCTGGCTCTCAGTGATCTCGCCAACAATGTTGAAGCGAATGATGAGCAGCTCAAAGCCTATTACGAGGAACAAAAAGAGCTGTATACCACCAAAGAACGTCGAAAAATCAGTCATATTTTATTTGCCGTCAATGCGCAAATCAGTGACCAGGCGGCTTTGGAAAAAGCGAAGAAAGCTCTGGAACAATTGAAAACCGAAGACTTTGCCCAGGTTGCGCAAGCTTTGTCCGATGATAAATTGACCGCGAAAAATGGCGGTGATTTGGGCTTGTTCGAAGTGGGTGTAATGGAGCCTGCTTTTGAAAAAGCGGCCAGCACATTGAAAGCAGGCGAAATATCGGAGCCGGTCAAATCAGCTTTTGGCTATCATTTGATTAAAGTCACCGAATTGGTGCCGAGTGTCACCCAGCCTTTTGATGCCGTTAAAGACGCTGTCAAAAAAGCGTATCAAACGGCTCAGGCGGAAAACACTTTTTACGAATCAGGACAAACACTCACCGAGCTCAGTTATGAAAATACCGACAGTTTGACGGAAGCTGCCGATGCGCTTGGTATCGACATTAAAAAGACCGGTTTGTTTTCAAGAGAGCAAGGTGAGGGGATTGCGACGGAAGCTAAAATACGCAATGCCGCGTTTTCCGAAGAAGTATTGAATGGCAATAACAGCGAACCCATAGAATTAGGCAACGATCGCTTGGTAGTGCTGCGCAAACTCAACTATGAGCCCGCGACAACGCTTGAATTGAGTGAGGTAAAGGCAAAAGTCAGCGCCGGATTAACGGCGGAGAAAGCGCGTCGGCAGGCGCTGGCGCAGGCAGCCGAACTCAAAAAACGCTTGCAGGCAGGGGAAGCCATGGAGGCGCTGGCGAGTGAATCAGAGTTAGCCTATGAAAAAGACAGGAATATTACGCGTGATAACGCTGAGTTGCCGCAAGAGCTAATACAAGCCGTTTTTAAAGCGGCCAAGCCTGTGCCGGGGCGTCCCACAGTGTTTGCCGTGGGGCTGGCTTCAGGCGAGCAGGTCGTGGTGAGTTTGACTCAGGTCAAGGAAGGTGTCATGAGCGATGAGGATAAAAAACGCATGGATCTGGCAACCAGGAATATAGCCCGCGCTTTTGGACAGTCTCTGTTCAATGCCGTCATCAGCAGTTTGCAGGCAAAGGCCGATATTTCGATTCGGTCCAAATAACGAAACAAAAAAAGGGGGGCATAAGCTCCCTTTTTTGTTTCGATGATTGACGTCAATGGACATTGGCTCGATGCTGCCGGATTGAAATTTCCCCGCAAATTAAGCGACTGACAATTCATTAAAACTTTATCTTTCAGTCAATAGAGGTGTTTTGTGCGAATTTTAATTGTGTTATTAAGTTTGTTTTTTTTGTCGGCTGTGGTCTTGGCCGAAGATGAGAAAGCCTCGGAACCGGTCATGGAATATCTTGAAATGACGCCAAAATTTACCGTTAATCTGGCGGGACGCAGAAAATATCTGATGATCAATGTGCAATTGATGATCGAGGGCGCGGAAAATCTGGACAAAGTTAAGAAGCATATGCCCGCGTTAAGGCATGAGCTGATTATGCTGTTCAGCGGACGCAGCGAAAACGAGTTGGCGTCGATGGAACAGCGAGAGGCGCTGCGTCAGGAAAGTATCGAAGCGATTCGCAAAACACTCGATAAACTGGCCGACAGCGATGGTTTCAGAGATGTTTTTTTTACCGAATTTCTATTGAATTAACCCAGCTTTAACAAATGTAGTGCCTACGGCCTATGTTATTGAAATAAAAAAATTAAAAATCATGTCAAATTTAACCTTATAGTGGCATAGAATTAATTTTTACATATTTTCAATAATTTACGATTAAAAAATGTTAAGGCTGGGTTAAGCCGTTTTATATTGGCCTGTATCGGGTTTAAGCTCGGTCGAGTCAGGTCAGTAAGTTTCCTGAAGATTTATTTCATTGCTTGCTTCGATAAGAGTGATGCTCTGCTCTACTTGAACAAGGTGTTTTTGCATCCCTGTTTTGCGGGTGCTGTTAATTAAAATGGGTGCTTTGATCGCACCTTTGATAGTAGGTCTGGTTTCCTGTTGGGTATCGTCGGTTTGCAACAGAATCAAAATAACCAAATCATCCTCGGTCTCCAGGTTTAACAGGGACCTCTCCCGATCAGTGAGCAGAAAGCTGTAGTTAATATTGAACAATCCAGGGCTCGCGACTGAAAAAGTCAGCTCCTCATCGTCCACTGCTTGTAACCAGTGAATAATGGGATTGTTTTCCTGATGAAACAACTTAAATCGTGTTTGATTTTCAAAACCCGGAATGCCTTCTGGAAAAGTGAGGATAGTATCAGGGTCGATTTGTTGGTTGCCGAGCAGTTTCGATTTAATCTCCATAAGTGTCATGTCGCCTTTTAAAGTAGCTGAGTTAAGCTAAAATATAGCATCATATTTGCAATGATGCTGGGTTTGAAAAGGAATTTTTTTTCCGGCAATACTTGGCCCAAACTCAAAGACGGTCATTAAAAATTCTACAAAAAATAACAAAGATGGCTTAGGCTCTGTTGACGTTTCAACGTAGCCATAAAAGAACCGAGGCACGACAGCATCCCCCTATAATTGATGGCTTTTTTCTCATGACGGGTGGCGGTAGTGCTTGAGCTTGCCGAACAGGCGCTCGACCACATGCCGTTCCTTATAATGCCAATAATCGCAGTCAATTTCTTCAATCCGGTTCGATTTTGGCGGAATGAGCGCTTTTATTCCCCGTGCCTTTAGCCATTCCCGCAGCTCGTTAGTGTCATAGCCCTTGCCGGTCAAAACCGCCGAAGCTCCGACGGTTTCCAATAGGGGGATGGCTTGCCTGCATTCAGCCTCCTGCCCGCCAGTCAGGATAAATTTGATGGGAAGCCCCAAGCCCTCACAGAGGGCGTGTATTTTAGTGCCGAATCCGCCTTTTGATCGACCAAGAGCTTCCGCCTCGGCTGAACTTTTTTCCGCACCGGCGGTACAGGCATACGCCCTAATGTTCGATCCATCCAAGGAAATATCTTGCAGATCAGCCTCTTCGGACACGAAGCCAAGCAGTAATCAAGTGCAGCGCATTCTGCACAAATGGCTGAATCGGCGAGGCCGGAGAAACGGCTACAGTTGGACAAAGTTTGCTCAATTGTTAGCGCGTTTTCCGCTGTCGGCGCCTCGAATTTTGGTGAATCTATTCTGAATCCATGAATAAGGTTCTTAATGAGAAGCCTTGTGCGGCGAGGCGTTCCAGAAAAGCAGGGCAAGTATGATGTTATTTTTATCGACAGAAGCCGGTCTACTCGATCCATCGTGCAACCGTTTTTTATGCAAGGTACCGATCAATGCCGATAGCCAAGGTTTTTCATTTGCCGCAAAATCCAGGCTTGACGTTGGTATAAATAATGGCTGGGCCGATCTGCCTGTAGTTTAAGCGGATTGGGCAGTGTTGCTGCCAGTAGGGCTGCTTGTTGTGCGCTCAATTGCCTGGCGGGAATACCGAAATAGTGCCGGGCGGCGGCTTCTATTCCGAACAGATGGTCGCCGAATTCGGCGATATTCAAATACATTTCTATAATGCGCTGTTTGGGCCAAAGCGCTTCTATCAGCACCGTGAACCAGATTTCCAGACCTTTGCGCCAAAATGCCCGCGCCGGACTCAAAAACAGGTTTTTGGCCACTTGCTGGCTAAGAGTGCTGGCGCCGCGCAGTTTGCCGCCTTCAAAATAGGTGTTCAGGGCTTTATAAATCTCGTCCGTATCGAAGCCGTGATGTTGAAAAAAACGCTGGTCTTCGGCGGCGATCACGGCGCCAACCGCATAAGCCGAAATGTGGTCATAGCGAATCCAGCGGTAGTGGATAGGCTGAAAGGCAGCGTCGTTGCTGAAATCATCGATATGACGGTGCAGCATGAAAGCCGATGTGGGCGCAGGTATAAAGCGCAACAGAGCCACTAAAATCAAAGAGCTGATCGAAAAAAACAGCCCCAGATAAAAAGTCAGTCGCGCCAGTCGCCGCCGAACGGAAAACGTTTTTTTTTGCGGAGGCTGTGTTGATGATTTGCGAGGCTTGTTCAAGTTTTTTGGCAGCAATAAAAGGGCTACGTTTAGCTTAACGGGTCGATGGCGTCGGGCGTGCTGGCATTGCACCTGAACCAGCCGGCAATACTGGCGCGGTAGCGGGCGGTAGGTTCAACTTCATGAGCGATGTCTTCGCTGAGAAAAAGCACTAAGGTACCGGCTTCCGGCTTTATTCTGGCGGCTTCGGTATCGCTTTCCGGATGGTAAATGACCAAAAAACCCAGGTTCTCATCCTGCCAGTTGTCATTCAAATAAGTTACGGTTGTCAAAATACGGTTGGCGGCACCTTTGAAGCTGTCTTTATGTTTTTGGTAGTGAGCGCCGGGTTCATACACGGCGAAATGACTTTCAAATTCGAACAAACCTAAAAACAATAGCCGGTTCAGTGCCATTCGCAGGCTTTCCATGGCTTCCAGATACTGGTTTTGCGCTTTTGTTTTTGGCGACAGCCAAAGGATTTTGTCGCCTCTGACCCGGTCGTCGATTTTAAAAGCATCGCTGCGGCCAATACCGGCACGACTCAAGGCATTGCTTGCCTGATAGGTTGATAACTCCTGATTCAAAAGCGCAATCAAATCCGGTTGAAAATAATCAGGCATGACAGTCCAGCTTTTTTCAACCAGATCGTCGCACATTTTCTGATAAATGAGGTCATAGATTTCTATGGAAAAATTCAAGGCTTGCGGCAAGTGTCACTCCGGGTGTAAAGTTTTAAGTATCAGTTAAAATTATGATTTTATAACAGAATCCCGAATAAATTGAGCACAATGATTTTAATATGAGAAAATGACCGCATCTATTGGCAGCCAGGTAACCGACTCGATGATAACCTCCGACGAATTTCTGGAAACAGCCCGGCAACTGATTGCGGCCGGACGCTTTATCGACCGTAAAGGCTGGGTTCCTGCCACCAGTGGCAATTTTTCCGCGCGCCTGTCGGATGGAACTCTCGCAATTACCGTATCCGGCAAGCATAAAGGGCATTTGGTCATTGAAGATATTATGCGGGTCGATGCTCAAGGTTGCTCCCTCGATGGGAAAAAACCGTCGGCGGAAACATGGCTGCATACCGGCATCTACCGGCGGTTTGCCGATGTGCAGGCGGTGTTGCATCCGCACTCGTTAAATGCGGTCCTGATTTCGAAATTATTTAAAAACGAAATGGTATTGGCCGATTATGAATTGCTCAAGGCCTTGCCCGGCATTGATACCCATGAAAGCCGGGTCCAAATTCCCATTTTCGCTAACGATCAGGATATACAGCGGCTTTCGCAACAAGTCGATCGCTATATGGACACGCAGACGCCGATACCGGCTTACATCATTGCCGGTCACGGCTTTTATACCTGGGGTAACAGCGTTATCGATGCCCTGAGGCATCTGGAAGCGCTGGAGTTTTTATTTGAGTGTGAAGTACGACTTTACGGAGCCCAAAACCGATGAGTGCATTAACTGTTTACCCGGATGACCAGCCGCAGGCAGGCGAATCTTTTTTTGAACTGGATGCGATACAGCAGCAGCTAAAAGCCCTGGATGTGCGTTTTGAACGCTGGAGCGCCGATTTTGCTTTTGCCGAGGATGCCGACACATCAACCATCATTAAAGCCTACCAGGGGCCTGTCGAGCAATTGCAAGCGGACTATGGTCTGAAATCGGTCGATGTCGTCAAGCTGTATCCGGATCATCCGGAAAAAGCCGCATTGCGTAAAAAATTCCTGTCGGAACATATTCATGACGATTTCGAAGTACGTTTTTTTATCGAAGGCCGTGGTCTGTTCTGCCTGCATGTCAAGGACAAGGTTTATTTGATTTTATGCGAGCAGGGCGATCTGATCAGCGTTCCGGCCGGAACGCCGCACTGGTTTGACATGGGCGAAGCGCCGCATTTTAAATGTATCCGGCTGTTCACGACTCCGGAAGGCTGGGTGGCCACGTTTACCGGCAGTGCTATCGCGCAAAGTTTTCCGACACTGGATCAATACCTGGCTCAAAGCGCATGATCAAAGCTATCGTGACCGACATCGAAGGCACTACTTCGTCGCTGTCGTTTGTCAAGGAGGTCTTGTTTCCTTATGCCCGCGCCCATATCGGCGAATTTGTCCGTAGCCATCAGCATAAGCCTGAAATGGCACGATTACTGACCGAGGTTCGTGCTGCGGCGGGTGAGGCGCTTGATACTGAGGGTCTGATCAGGCAACTGATCCGCTGGATTGACGATGACCGGAAAATCACGCCCTTGAAATCATTACAGGGCCTGATCTGGGAACACGGTTACCGCAACGGTGATTTCAAAGGCCATATTTATCCTGATGCCGTACAAAAATTGCAAGCTTTTAAACACCAAGGCATTGACTTGTACGTGTATTCATCGGGTTCTGTTTACGCGCAAAAACTGTTGTTCGGCCATACTGCGTTCGGTGATTTGACGGCGCTTTTTTCCGGCTATTTCGATACCCATATCGGTGCTAAACAAGACCCCGAATCCTATACCCGAATCGCCGCTCAAATAGCACTGCCGCCCGCCCAAATTTTATTTTTATCGGATATTATGGAAGAGCTGGATGCCGCTTCTGCCGCCGGGTTTAAAACTTATTGGCTGGTCAGGGAGGCTACGCCTGTAGTGATTGGTAAGCATCCGATAGCGGCGGACTTTGACATGATCGTGGTTTAAACCTTATGGCCGTGTTGTAACAGGATTGGCGCTATACTCATACTACAGCGGTGAAGAGGTGAAAAAATGGCATTGGCGGCGGAAGACATAGAGCTGGTTCAGCAGTTGATCAATAAAACCCTGGCGGAAACGCCGGAAGTTTTAAATGCCAATGTGCGCTATGAATTGGATTTGAGGGAGCGCGCTATTCGCGTGGAAGAAGAGCTCAAGCATCAGCGCGAACTGATGCTCGATGGTTTTAAACAAATGGAAAAGCGCTTTGAACAGGTCGATAAACGTTTTGAACTGATCGATAAGCGCTTTGAGAAAATGGGCCGACGGCTGGACCGCTTTATGTTTTGGTCACTGGGTATTACTGTATCCAGTGCGATTTTTGTCGTGACCTATCTGAAATAACCCGCTCTACAGCCCTGCGCGGGCTAATTATTCAAGTATGTCCAACTCGTTTTTAATTTGCTTGGGCTCGTTTTTGTCTTTGGCTTCATCGACTTTTTTCGGCTTCAGCAGCAACTTGACATCCGGCCCCACGGGCACGGATAAATCCGTGGTCGCAATAAAGTTCCGGCTGGCAATATCCACTATGCGCAAGGAAATATAAGCATTACGTTTGCCCGGCGCAAATACGCCTACGACCAGGGCCGAGGCGCCGACATCATGCAAGGCCTGCTTGGTTTCATCGGCAAGGTGCAAGATGCCGTTATCGTTTTTGACGAAAATTTCAGTCGGCAATTCCATGCCCATAATACGATAACCGGCGCGATGAAAAGCGGATGAAATCTGATCGGAAAGAATACGGCCGAAAGAAAAAGTCTGGCTCAAATCATCGACATTGACCAGCGAGTTAATCACCACGAGACTGCCTTTGGGCAGCGGTTGTTTCAAATTAAGCAGCAGGTCGTCAACAGCTTTGTAACTCACTTCAACCAAATCTTCGTCTTCCGGCTCATCGGGGTAATAGGCCCGGTTACAACCCCCGATTGCAAGCATGGCTAAAACCAGAAAAATACCTGTCCGCTGTGTCAACATCATGTGTCTCCCGAATAAAATATGAGGATATAAGAACTTAAATCGGTGCTACAGTCAATGTTAGACTGTTTCTTGACGAATTCCAAAAAAACACGAGCAAAACTGAACTATAATGATCTCAACCGTTACTTTCGATCAGACCTCTATTCAGTTTGCTTATGCATCAATGTTTCTTTTCAGTAACCTTGCTATTCGCCGCACTCCTGATCAATAGTGGTTGCGCCCGAACTCTCCAGGCCCGTTATGTGGAAACAACCGGCTTTCAGGATGATTATACGCAGCTTCATGAAGGTGAGGACGGGCAGGCTCTGCTCTGTTTTTGGCAAGAGGAGGCCGACTGGAAGTCGTATAAAAAAATAATACTGGCTCCCGTTACCGTGGTTAAAACGCCCGACTCCGGATTGAATGAGCTCACTCATGCGGAACTGTTCAGACTCAAGGAGTTACTCGATTACAGGCTGCGCGACGCCTTGAAAAAAAATTATATCCTGGTACGTAAACCCGGTGCCGACGTCATTCGTGTTGAATTCGCACTGACCGAGGCGCAAACATCTTCCGTGCTGCTGGATACTTTTTCCACTTTTTATCCGTCCGCCAGAGTTTTATCGGGTCTTAAGCGATTGTTGACGGGCACCGAGTCCTATGTCGGCAGCGCCAGTATCGAGAGCAAAATAACCGATTCGACAACCGGCGCATTACTGATGGCCGCCGTCGATCGCCGCGCCGGCGGAAAAAACCTGACCGGATCGGACAATAGCTGGGACGATGTCGAGCAGGCTTTTATTTTCTGGGCGCAGCAACTGAGTTATGATTTGTGCCGAAAACAAGGCCGAGAACAATGCCAGGCTCCGGAATCTTGAGCGGGTTCGGTTGTCTTAACGATAAATAATCAAGAACTACCGTATCGCGCATCATGCAAACACTCAAAAATTATACGCCGTGGCTTGCCGTTCTGGCTTTTTGTTACGCCCTTTCCGCTTCGGCTGACGAAAGAGCTTTTGCCGAACAATTGCGAGAGCGTATCGAAGCGGTCGCGGTCGACATGCCGTTAATCGTCGATCACCGGCCTGTGTATGCGCAACAAGCTCTGATTCAGCATTATACCGCGCATTTATTCAAGCCGGTATGGAGTAAAAATGGCCGGTTGAGTCCGCAGGCTCTGCAATTGATAGAGGCTTTAAGCCATGCCGAAAGCCAGGGCCTTGACGCCGACAATTATCATACGGCAACGGTTGCCCGGCATCTGCAAACCCTGCAAGGCTCGCTCGATTCAAATGAGCGCATTAAAATCCTGGTCGATATGGATCTGTTGTTGAGCGATGCTTTTTTGACCTACAGTACGCATATGCTCCAGGGACGCGTCAACCCGGAGACTTTGACCTCAAAATGGGAAATTCCCCGGCAAACTTTTAACATTCTGTGTTCTTTGGACGATGCGGTGAGTAAGGATTGCATTGACGAGGCGCTCGATAACCTGACGCCGAAACATCAAGGCTACCGCTTGTTGCTGAAGGCTTTGGCCGATTACCGACAGATCAAAGCACAGGGCGGCTGGGGCCGGATAGCGTCAGGGCCTAAATTGGCCCTGGGCAATGTCGGTACACGGGTCGTGCAACTGCGTAAAAGGCTGGCGGCAACATCCGATTTGGAGCCGGAGCCGGATGCGGATGTCGATAGTACGCTGTTTGACGCCCCGTTAAAGGAAGCGGTCAAATTATTCCAGCAGCGGCACGGCCTTGCCGACGATGGCGTGGTTGGCGCCCAGACTCTGGCCGCGCTCGATGTCTCTATCGAAGCCCGTATCGAACAACTGCTCGTCAATCTCGAACGCTGGCGCTGGTTGCCTTCTGATTTGGGTGGGCGCTATATTCTGGTCAATATTGCAGGATTTGAGCTTTATTTTGTCGAGGATAATAAAGTCGTGTTGAAAATGCCGGTAGTCGTCGGTAAAACCTACCGCAAAACGCCGGTTTTTTCGGGCAAAATGACGTATGTCGTGATCAACCCGTCCTGGCATGTTCCCACCAGCATCGCGGTCAAGGATAAGCTGCCTGTACTCCGAAAAAATCCGGATTATCTGCAACAACATAACATGAAACTTTATCGGGGTTGGGGTGCGAATGCCGAGGAAATCGATCCCTTGTCGGTAGACTGGAGAAAGCTCAACGAACACCATTTTCCCTATCACATCGTCCAGCAGCCAGGGCCTGACAACGCACTCGGCAAAATAAAATTCATGTTTCCCAATAAATATAATGTTTATTTGCACGATACCTCGGAGCCCTGGCTGTTCAAAAAAACCGAACGCTCTTTCAGTTCAGGTTGTATCCGCGTCGGTAAACCATTCGTGCTGGCCGACTATGTGCTGGAAAACAATACCCGTTTGAAAAAAACCGCTATCCCGGATTTGTTCAAACAAAGCGAGAAAAAAACCCTGTCCCTGAAACACGCGATTCCGGTTCATGTGCTCTACTGGACCGCCTGGGTTGATGACTCCGGCAAGCTGAATTTTCGCAAAGATATTTATGGCCGCGACCGGGAACTCGCCAAAGCCTTGCAATCTTTGCCCGGTGAAATATCCAGCCGGATACAGCCCGGTCTGGTCAAAGCGCAATCAGCGCCCAGCTATACCGCTTTGGACGATACCATCGAAAATAAACTGAACCGCTAAAGCGGCCAGCAAGATACCGGAAATACGGGTGATTACCTGAATGCCGATAACGCCAAGGAAGCGCTGAATCCGGATTGCCGCCAGCAAAGCCAGTAAAGTCGCCAGCATAATGATCAGCAGCGCCAGCAAAACAAGAGCCTGACGGCCCATATCGCCTTTCGCATCACTGATCAGCAGGATAATAGCACCCATGGCGCCGGGCCCTGCAATCAGCGGAGTCGCCAGAGGAAACACGGAAATGTCTCGTTTCAAGCGGGCTTCATCGGTTTCCTGCGATGTCGTGGTAACGGCGCCCGAAGCTCTGGCAAACACCATGTCAATCGCTATCAACAACAATAAAACGCCACCCGAAGTCTTCAATGCCGCTATCGATATGCCAAGACTGGTCAACAGAAAATCCCCGGTCAATGCGAACAGCGCCAACAGGACTGTGGCAATCGTAATGCCCCGCAAGGCGTAAGCATAACGCTCGGACGCCGTTGCGTTAACCGTCAATGCCGCAAACACAGCCGCGACATCCAAAGGACCGACGGTGGTGAATAAAGTCGCTAAAGCCACACTGACGGTTTCGATCATATCCCAACCCCAACTGAAAAATGCAAAGGTTAACCGCGCGAAGTATATTCAAAGACCCTAAAAGTTCCGGGTATCATGCCCATGGAGCAGCTCCAATGGATGCTGCCCACTTGCTGCGGCGTGAATTCAATTATCTGCAAGCCGGGTTTCAAGGCGATGGTCATATCCAGTGAAGGCAGCAGAATTTTTTTAGCACAACTGTCAAGGTTTCTGGCATTGATAATCCATTTGACCGGTATTCCGGCACGCAAGGTAAAGTCGTGCGGACGGTAAGCATTGTATTCGACTTCCATATATATTCCGCAAGCATCCTCGATAGGGTTTTCGCAGTCAATACATTGCATTCCATCGATTGACAGTAAATAATGAAGCCGTTTCATGCTGATGTAAGGTTTATCGGGCGTTTTTCGCTGTTTGGCATCATACCCCCTCATGCGCACGCTGGCGACTTTGGCTCAAGCCTATTAACTTAAATTCTGAAAAGGAAAATGTCATGTCAGATGCTCAAAAGTGGCTGGTTGTTACTTTTTTGTCGGTCTGTGTTTGGTTGATCTATTTGTTATCGTCGGTATTATTGCCTTTTGTTTTTGCCGCCATGCTCGCTTATCTGGCTGACCCTGTGGCCGACAAACTGGAGGCGTGCCGATTGAGCCGGATTCAGGCGGTGTCACTTGTGTTTATAGTGATGAGTTTAATTGTCGTGCTGATATTACTGTGGCTTATTCCTGCTATGGAATATCAAATCAGCCGGTTTTTAGCTAACTTACCGGCTTATGCCGTTTGGTTGAACCAACATTTTACCCCTTGGCTTGAGCAGCATTTAGATTTGGAAATCGGTCCGGTCGATATGAATAAAATGGCCGCAATCTTAAAAAGCCATTGGCAAAAAGCCGGTGGTGTGGCGGCGGCATTATTGAGTTCAATGTCGCGTTCCGGAACCGTGATTTTTGAGTGGCTGCTGAATTTGATGCTGGTGCCGGTGGTGATGTTCTATTTGTTGCGTGATTGGGATGTATTGATGTTGAAAATCAAGGACTTGCTACCTCGGCGTATAACGCCTGTTGTTACCCGGTTGGCGGGGGAGGTTGATGTTGTATTGGCGGCATTCTTACGAGGCCAGTTTTTGGTCATGCTGGCTTTGGGGGTAATTTATAGCTTTGGGCTTTGGCTGATTGGGCTGGATTTAGCCTTGGTGATAGGTATGTTGGCAGGTCTCATTAGTTTTGTACCGTACCTGGGTTCACTGGTCGGAATTGTCGTTGCGGTTATTGCCGCGCTATTTCAGTTTCATGACGTTTCCAGCCTGATTTTTGTCGCGCTGGTGTTTGGCGCCGGACAACTCGTGGAGGGCATGGTGCTGACGCCCTGGCTGGTAGGCAATAAAATTGGCTTGCATCCGGTCGCGGTAATATTCGCGGTTTTGGCCGGTGGGCAATTATTCGGATTTCTTGGCGTGTTACTGGCTTTGCCGGTTGCTTCGGCGATTATGGTGCTGATGCGACATTTACACGATATTTACCACGATAGCGACTTTTACAGCCAAACCGGAAAATCATGAAAAAACCGAAGTCGCAGCAGTTTTATATCGACTTGCCGGAAGCCTGGCGCATCATCAGTCAGACACTGGTTTGGATTGACGCAGTTGTACACCTTCTGCGATATGCCGAACAGTGATGGCCGGGACTTCTCCCATGACAGTTATCAAATAATCGCCTTGTAAAAAACTAAAGGCATTCACCGAACCGCTGACGTGCGGGCCTAATTCGACCTTGTCTTTTGTGTGTTCAAGGTAGACGGACACTGAGGAAAAGCCATCACTCAACAATAAATGTTCCACAGGATGCCCGGGATCCGGCATCGCCATGGTAAAAAATAATTGTTTATGAAAACCTCCCGGCAACTGTGTCAAATCAAATCGGGCGTTGTCGAAAGAATCCGGTGAGCGTCCGTGGATATGCTGGATTTTACGCCCTGCTGTAGCCGCATCAACATCGACAATAGGCAGTGACTTTTGCATTTGCAGTTCGGTAAAAACGACCTGTTCGATAACTTTGTGGGCATGATCGTAAACTTCGACTTTAAGCGGTAAATATTGCTGCTTTTCTATCCAGATACGTCGGGCGTAGCGGTATTTATCTTTTGGTAAAACATCGAGCACATAGCTTGCGAGCAGGGCAACTTTTTCTTCCCCCGCAAATTCAAGCCGGTAAAAGTCCTGGAGGCTATCGAGATTTTCCGGAAGATCGATCAGAAAAGAACGCGCCGAAGGTCTGTGATCGACAATAACCTGGGCTGAACCAGAAAAAAAACAACTGACTTTGTCGGCATCCCTGATGACTTCATGCAGCGGCGAATTCAATGAAAGCAACCGTTCCTGACTGCTGCCATCGGCTGAAGCATGAAAATATTTCAGCGTATTCAAGCTGCCATTGCGTAAAAATGCGACCGTTCCCTGATAATTGAGAATCTCCATCGCCTGCTGCATTTTCAATAATGCCTGGTCAGGGCTGGGCCTGGATTCATCGGCAAACACCGAGGCATTCAGTGACAGCAATAAAATGACGGCTATCCGGTTTAACACGCGGCTATTCCTGATTGTAACTGACAACCCGCGCATACGGATAAAGATTGGCCGAGCCGTCAATATAACGGCTGCTGTTGTGAGCCTGAAGATATTTGTTGAGTCGCGAAGCTGCCGCAGGCGAAGTCTCCACAGTTTCCACTTTTGCCATCGACACCGGTGCCGCAGGCTCTGTCAACATTATAGATTCAATATTATTACCGGCAATTGCCACGGGTTTTGTGGGCGGCCGGTCATATCGATGTGTTTCTTGCGGCATTAAAACAGCCACGGCCATCAGCGACGCCGCCAACGCCGGGAGCATCCAGAATGAAGGCTTCGCCAAAGGGCGGCGCATCGGTAACGACACGGGTTCTTCGTCGATACTTGCCGCAATAGCCTGGGCAAAACCGGGTTGAATCGGTATGTAAGCCTCTGCTTTCAAGGCATGGCTTATCGCCTCATAGCGTCTCATTTTGCGCTGTAAGACGGGCTGCTTTTGCAGCTTCATCAAGATATCCAGAGCTTCTTCACGACTCAAATCGTCATCGAGCAGTTGAGAAATTTTTTGATTCAGTGGTTCGGTCATCAAAAACACCGTTATTCAAGCAAAGGGGTTAATTTACTATCAATCGCCTCACGCGCTCTGAAAATGCGTGAACGTACCGTACCTACCGGACAATCCATAGCCTCGGCAATTTCTTCGTAACTCATGCCTTCAAACTCGCGCAAGGTAATCGCAATGCGCATTTCTTCAGGTAATTTTTCTATAGCGGTTTTAATGGTTTCAATAATTTCATCGTTCAATAACAGTTGCTCGGGTGTCTCCATGCCTTTTAATTCAGGTGCATTGAGAACTTGTTCGGCGTCCTCGATATCGATTTCGTAATCACTTGCCCTGCGCGCACGGGCGACCAGATAGTTTTTGGCAGTATTGATGGCGATACGGTACAACCAGGTGTAAAAAGCGCTTTCGCCTCTGAAATTACCTAACGCCCGGTACGCTTTTATAAACGCTTCCTGGGCCACATCCTGAGCTTCACTGGGGTCTTTTACATAACGATTCACCAGTTGAATGATCTTGTATTGGTATTTAAGCACCAGTAAATCATAGGCGGATTTATCCCCTTGCTGCACGCGCAACACGAGGTCTTTATCAAGTTGCTGACCAGCCCCTGATTTAACGTTCACTGTTGTTCCATTTTGGTTTGATAGACTAAATTCAAGCGCACAAGTTCGCCCAGTACAAAAATAATTGCTATCGTTTAAAAAAGCGTTATTATCCATGAACCTTAACAACGAAGCCACTAACACAACCGGATTGCTAAAAAACAGCCCGGGAATCGATTAAGTACCGGGCAACCTTCACCTTCCTATCCCGTATTCACCGCTTAAAATTCGCTTTGACTTCACCCGATAATAGCTTCAAAACAACAGCTTTGCAGTGTACCCGAGTAACTAAATGAATCATCCAGACTCTTCTTATGACGTTCTAATTGTTGGCAGCGGCGGCGCGGGCTTAAGCCTGGCGCTCAAGATGGCAGACCATGCGCGCATTGCCGTTTTATCAAAATGCAGCGTTTCCGAAGGCAGCACCTATTACGCTCAAGGCGGAATATCTGCGGTGCTCGATGAGCAAGATTCGCTGGCATCACACATTACCGACACACTGGATGCAGGCGCCGGGCTTTGCGATCCTGAAATTGTCAAATTAACCGTTACGCACGGCAAAGAATCGATAGACTGGCTGAGACAGCAAGGCGTGGCGTTTACCGAAGAACAGGCGGCCAACGGCGAGTCGCATCTGCATTTAAACCGCGAAGGCGGACACTCGCATCGGCGCATCGTGCATACGGCCGACGCCACCGGCAAAGCGGTATCCAATGCATTGGTCGCGCGCGCGCAAGCGCATCCTAATATTGAAATATTCGAGCATTATAACGTAATCGATCTGATCACCGGTCAAAAAATCGGCGTAAGCCCAAACAGGGTGCTCGGTGCCTATGTGCTCGACATCAAGTCCAACAAGGTGCGCGCCATTGCCGCCCGCGCGTTTGCTTTAGCCACCGGCGGCGCCAGTAAGGTTTATCTTTACAGCACTAATCCGCAAATAGCCACCGGTGATGGTATTGCCCTGGCCTGGCGTGCCGGTTGCCGCGTCGGCAATATGGAATTCATGCAGTTCCATCCGACCTGCCTCTATCATTCTCAAGGCCAATCGTTTCTGATCAGCGAAGCGGTTCGGGGTGAAGGCGGCAAGCTCATACTGCCGAATGGTTCGGCCTTCATGCATAAATACGACCCCAGACAAGAGCTGGCGCCCCGCGATATTGTGGCGCGGGCCATCGATCATGAAATGAAAAAAAGAGGCATCGACTGCGTTTACCTGGATATCAGCCACAAGCCTTCCGCTTTCATTCAGGAACATTTCCCGACCATTTATAAACGCTGTCTCGAACTGGCTATCGACATCACGCGACAACCCATTCCCGTGGTGCCTGCGGCGCATTACACCTGTGGCGGCATCATCACCGACGCCAACGCGCTCACCGATATTTCCAACCTTTATGCCGTTGGCGAAGTGGCCTGCACCGGTCTGCACGGCGCCAACCGCATGGCCAGCAATTCGTTGCTGGAATGCCTGGTATTTGCCGAGCGCGCCAGCATCGATATACTCAAGAAACTGCCCCATCTGCCAAAACCGCCCGTACTGCGCGAATGGGACGAGTCCAAAGTCATCGACTCCGATGAAGAAGTCGTGGTATCACACAACTGGAACGAACTGCGGCATTTCATGTGGGATTATGTCGGTATTGTCAGGTCGGACAAAAGGTTGAGCCGTGCATTGCGCCGTATCGACTTACTCAAAGGCGAAATTACCGAGTATTACAGTCATTTTAGAGTGACCAGCGACTTGCTGGAACTGCGCAATCTGGTCATTGTAGCCGAACTCATTGTCCGCTGCGCCCAGCAACGCAAAGAAAGCCGGGGGCTGCATTTCACCCTCGATTATCCGGCCCTGGACAAAAGCCAGCCTGCGCGCAGCAGCATTCTAAAACCCTGACAGCTTGTCTGGGTATAATTAAAGTGAACGCCATTGCCCAGAATAAGCGGTCACGTATTCACCCTGTGACTACGCTATAATCGAACGCATGAAATAAAATCCCCGGAGAAGAACATGACCGATGATGAATTAAAAGCATTGGTTGCAAGCCTGGCCGTTGACAGCAAAGCATTGCGCGAGGCGCAAAAGGCAACTGATGAGCAGATGAGACGCACTGACGAGCAGTTGAGACAGCGGATGCAGCACACCGATGAGCAAATGCAGCGCAATGATAAAAAACTGACCGAAAAACTCGAACGCATGGGCATTACCCTGGGTAACGTCACCAACAACCAAGGCGATGTCGCCGGAGCGTTTTTCTTCAACAGTCTCGCCAATGACACGCATTTGGGTGATATTTATTTTGAAGACATAGAAAAAAACAATCACAAGCGGCGCGGCCAAACGGAGGAAGAATTCGACATTATCATGACCAATGGCGACGCCATCGGCATTGTCGAAGTTAAATACAAAGCCCATGAAAACGATCTGGACAAGCTGGATCGCAAAATGAAAAACTTCAAGAAACTGTTCCCCATTTACCAAAACTACAAGCAATACGGCGCGATAGCGTCATTTCACATCAATGACGAAGCCAAAAAGGAAGCATTGCGACGCGGTTATTTTGTGTTGCAGCGCTCAGGGGATGTGATCCATACCGAAAGCGGCGATCATTTGACGGTGTTGTAAATCAGGTGAAAAGATTTCATCAACGGCTGCGCAAGTCGCGCCACACTTGCCGCAGCGCTTGTATTGGCGACGCGGGATTCCACAAGGTCCGGTCGAGACGGCAGCGCAGGCTGTCAAACTCGGCCAGTAGCGGCGCCAAATCCAGCACTGCGCTTTCAATACGCGCCCAATCGGCCCAAAGCGTCGTATCATCGGGTTTTATCTCGTCATGGGCCAGCCGATGCAGCCAGCCATAGGCTTCTGTTACCAGCCGGTATACCTCGGGATTGTGTTCCAGATCGGAAAGTTGATATTGGCTGTGACGCATACCGGGGCGTAAAAAAGTTTGCGCATAGGTCTTTATCGCTTTCCGCTCCGATGTTCCCAATGGCAGTTGTAACAAAGCCGCGATGCGTTCCAATTGCGCCGCCGGGTCGCTTAGCACTGCATCGAAATCCACCGCCGCCAGGGCATGTCCCTGTACCCGGCCAAAATACGGCGCCACGTTGACCAGCCATTCCATATCGCTCCAGGCCTGACGTCCGCGATCGGGGTTTAACTGCGCGCGTGAACGGGCAACACTGAGCGGATTGCGCAAGGCCAAAACATAGCGTACATCCATGTCCAACTCGGCGAAGACGCGCTGCCAAAACGGCAGCATACGCAGCGTGCGGCCATACTTGAAACCCCACAAAGGCGCGTGGCCGAATCGTTCGCGCACGGTGTTTACCGCTTCCTCATGCAAGGCCCTGACTTCAGTCGTGTCCCAAAGCGCCGGCGTGATCAGGCGCAGACTGTGGCCGCGAATGCCGAGCAGGCGTTTAAGGCGCTGGTTCAGTGCCAGCAAATCCTGGTCTTCAAAAAAGCCGGTGGGATTTTTGCCGCCGGGCGGCCTGAGCCTGTCGCCCAGATCGACGCCCAGCGTCTGTACGCCGCGCGTGATGGCGCTGGTGCCGCTGCGTCCGGCGCCGAGCACGACCACGGCGATACTGCGCGGCTTGTCCTGCGTACTAATAATCACGAATGGCTTCGCCTTTGAGACGTGTCACCGCGCGCTTGAGCAAGGCGCGGAAACGGTCGTTGATGACCACGATAAACACTTTGCGGAATTGCCCTTCCGGACAGGTGATTTCGCGCACGCCGTGCCAGGAATTTTCCTGGCGCTGAAACAGCAGGCTGTAGTTACCCAGGCTCTCGCCGGCATAGGCGTGATCGAAGTCTTCAAAGCGAGGCGCGGAGTTGCGCGAAAAACGCCGGTTATCATCCAGAATCAGGGTGTCTCCGCCCCAATCCCGGCTCCAGTTTTCCGGGTCGCTGAAATAGAAAATATGGGATCCTAGTTTACGGGCTGCGTCACAATGCGGCGAAACCGATGCGCCACGCGGCGCATAATGCCAGTGCATATTGAGTTTAAAGCGCCCGCGCCCGTACAGGCGCTGAATGAAATCCCGGTAGGGTCCGTCCGTCAGCTCGGCGGCGAACGCGTGCCAGGCCGGATCCACGTCGAGATTTTCGTTGTATTCCAGTGCGTAGCGGTCGTGCGGTTGTTGCCCGTGCGAGCGTTGCACACCCAGCATCGGCGTCATCTGCTCCAGCGTGGGCAAAGTCTCCAGCAAGCGCTGGTAGCCCGCATCGGTGAGCAGGCCCTTAGGATTGATCCAGGGATAGGGCTTGGCCTGCTGGAAGCTTTGTTCGTCAACGACGGTAAGTTTTTCGTAGTCGAGAAATGACATCGGTAACCTCGGAGTTTAATTTTCAGTATTGTAGCGTGTTTGGGCTTTATCCCGCTGCGCCATGAGCTGGCGGATGCGCGTCACGACGCGCGCCAGATCATCGGCTACCGCATTTTTGGGTGGCGTGTCGCCCAGCAGGCCGCGCGCCGCCAGCGCCCGGTGAAAAGCGCCAAAATCGCGGCGCGGCTTGAACCAGCCCCAATAAATCAGGCTGCGGCGCAGTTTATCCAATAGCGGCAAACGCAGTTTCAAGCTCAGACGGGGCTTTTGTTGCCAGTCGAACAGCGCCACCGGTTTTCCGGTGGCGCAAGCTTCGGCAGGTAGCGAAGCGCTGTCGGCAGTGACGATAAAGCGATCCGCCAATGCCAAAAAACCGCTATAGGGATTGTCTGCATCACCGCGCCGCCATGGGTAAGTATAGGCCGGAACATTGACGGCGGAAAATAGCGCTGCCGCAGCCGCTTCCGGTGTGCGCGGGCTGGTCGTGAGCAACAGGCTGCCGCCGGCGGCATCGGCAGCAGCGCTGGCGTGCTCGCCCAGTCGCGCGGCAATGGCGGCGTCCAGCCGATAGCTGGAACTGTTGCCGCCCACCAGCACCGCGATCCAGGGCCTTGGGAGATGGGCGAGGCGCGGCTGCCAGTTGAGTGCTGCGCGTTGCAGCCTCTCCGGGTCGAGCGTATTCAGGGGCAGGGTGTTATGTAACACGTTTTCGGGGTGCGGCAGGCAATATTGCGGCAGTGTCACGATCAGATCAAAATGATGCAGCGGCGCTTGCGTATGCAATAAATGCACAAGCCGGGTGCGCCCGCCTGAGCGTTTTTTCAGCCATCTCGCCACCGGCGCCGCGCGGCGCGACGCCGCTATCACCAGATCCGGCCAGGGCGGCGTTAAGCTGTCGGAACGTTTCCGGTCCACGGTTACCGCCGAGGCGCCCAGCAAAGGATTGGGCAAATGATTGAGCCGGTTATAGCGCATTTGTTTGGCGCTGTACGGCCAGCCCAACGCCTTGGCCAATTGCAGCATTTGCGCGTTACCGCCCGCGCCTTCACCCAGCAGCACCCACACGAGCGGCGTTGACGCGGCGGTTTGCGTGATGTCAGGCATGGGCGGCAGGGTGCTGTTCGGTTTCAGGTGGATTGGCTGGCGCTTGCGGCGCTCCGGCCTGTGGCCAGCGCGCGTGGATTTGTTGCGCCAGCGTTTCAATTTCTTGCCAAACCGGCGGCTGCCAGGTGGCCAGCGAGTCCTCGAACAGCCGGGCCACGCCCCGCTCTACCAGCGCTTGTTGCAGCGCGGGAATATTGCGTTGCGGCAGCATGATGCGTTGCTCGATCAGGCGCGCGCACAAATAATGCAAGCCTTGCTGGGGACGGCGCGAACCGCGCGCATTGAGGCGGCCTGTCTGCGCCTGCCGGATTACCCAGTCGGTCAACCGTTGCCGCAGATCGGGAGGGCGGGTCGGCAAGGGATAGATATAAACCGGCTTGCCGGTGTTCACGGCTTCGGCCAGCATGGATTCGCTATCGCCAGTAACGATCAGAATGTCCGCTGCGGCCAGATAACCCAGATAAGGATTGTCCTCTTTCGCCTGCGGCCGCCACGCTTCGGACAGCGCGTTTTCGCCCGCGCCTGCTTGCAGCGCCGCCTGTGCTTCGGGGCGGGTGCGGCGGCTGGTCACTACCGCCAGGGTGCCGCCGATGGTATCAATCTGGCGGCGCACACGAGACGCCATTTGCTTGGCTGTGTCCGCGTTCAATTCATACTGGGCGCAATCGCCGCCGACCAATAACACAACCCGGGGATGGGCGCCGTCGCCAAACAAGGCGGGCCAGCGCGCGGCGGCCTGCGCCAGCGATTGTGCGTCAACCTTGGACGGCGGCAACACGGTTTCAATATGTTGGGGATGCGGCGGCAAATCGAAATGTCGGCATTGAATGGCAAGGTCCTGGGATTCACCGACCGGGCCGCCGCGACGGCCCATCAGAATCAGCCGGGTAGCGCCGTGGTTGCATTGCACGATCCAACGCGCCACCAGACCGGGCAGCCAACCCGAAGCAATAATAACATCGGGCCAGGGCGGTCGGATGGTGTCATCTAATCCGGCATCTTGCACAAATTGGCAGCGCAGCGCCGCCAGCGTGTAGCGAAACAGGCGTGGGCGAATTTCGCGCGTTTGATAAGGCCAGCCCAGTGCGTCGGCGACACCCAGCGTCTGGCTTTGGTGGCCGGTTTTGTAATACAGCAGCACCCAGGTCGAGGGCGGTGTGTGCAACAGCGCGCCGCCCGACCAATACCGGCTGACGCGCCGTGCCGGAAAGCGTTTTTGCCGCACAACGAGGCGCCAATGGCAATGGGGATGACGGGCTCCGGCGGCGGCCAATTGGCCATACCACCATAGATCATCTTGCGGGCAGCGCAGAACCTTAGCGTCCGTCAGATCGACCGTCACCAGCACGGCAAGGCGCGCGCGCGTGAACAGCCGCTCCAGCAGCCAGGCAATATCCAGATCGGGCAATCGCTCCAGGCCGTCGGCGTAGACCACATCGGCGCCGGATTGAACCAAAGCGCATACAGGCTCGGTTTCGGGCGTGGCGGTAGCGATGGCGGCGGCTGTCAAATCGCCGATGCCCGCAAGGCTTTTTATGGTATCCGCCGCCCCGGCGCCGCAATAATACAAAGAACGCGCGTTTGAGTCGGCCAGTAACCGCCGGATGTCGGCCAGGTCTGAATGCGGTGCAAGCAGGTGTTGACCGGCTGCAGCGGCAAATTCGGGGCTGGGCCGGTCTGCCGAAAAAAGCTGAAAACCTGCGGCATCGGCTTCGCGTTCAAGCCCGAACCAAAGTTCACCGGCCGCATTGTCGCCATAAACATAATCTCGCGGCGTAGGGCGCCAGGGTTGGGTATGGATGGTGGTGTAATGCACCAAGGCCGAAAGTCCTGGCGCATATTCTTCGTCGCGGGCGTTCCAGGCGCCGTCCAGTTCGCCCCACAAGCCGGGGACGGCGCGCATCTGCCGCTCCAGCTTGCGGTTGCGTGTGGTTTGGGCCGACTGCCAATTCCACAAATCCGCCATGCGCGCGCAGTCGATGAGCATGACCGAAGTGTCGTGATCGTGAATGGACAATACGCCGTGCCCGGCCATGGGCGTATCGAACAGCAGCGCCGGGTCTTGCAGATAGATTTGATCGGCGTCGTTGTAAATGGCGCGGCCCTGGCCGCCGGCCAGCTCGGGGATGGCGAAACGGTAATTGGTAAAGCCGGTAAGCCACAGGCGGCGCTTGAAACCTGCAAAATCGCGCATTAAATAAATCTCGTAACAGCGTGCAGGGTCGCGCGCACGCTGCACCGACCAAACCAGTGCGCGCTCGGCGCGGAACTGGGCCGCTTCAGAACCGATAAAAATACGCACCGGCGGCTTGTCGCTGGGTGCTGCGCCCGGCTGCGGCGGCAGAATGATGGGAATGGCTTGGCGCTGATGCGCGGGCGGGCGGCTATCGCCAGCCAGAAAAGCACCCAGTATGCGTAAGGATCGGACGGCCATGGTGTGTATGCCCCATTTTAATAATGCGTTATATTATCGCCCTTGCTTCGGTATGGATGTCAAGGACAGAGCTGCGTAAGTTGGGTGACAAGCTGTTTGCAATCCAACAGTAAGCGCCAGCACCCTTTGTCGGCTGTTTCAAGCACCGGAAAGCATCCGGATTATTTGACCCTAATGTTAAGAATATATTAACAATCCACGCACACAATAAAAATTTTAATTTCCGTATCTGTATTCAGAAGCCCGGTTCGCCGGGCGTAGGAGCCCGGTTTACCGGGCGACGGGCGACTTAACTCTACCCGGTCTTTTTGATGACTACGGCTCCCCCTGGAAAGAAGCGCTTGAACACTGCTTCCCGCAGTTCATGGCACTGCTGTTTTTCGCCCTGGTCATTCTCGCCCAGCTCATGGCGCACCGCACCGCCCATGACCCGCTGACGCGCAAAACCGGCAAGTTTTAATTGATCCGCCTGCTGTACCAACGCGACTACGGCAAGCAAGAGATACTGGAAATGTTTCGTTTTATCGACTGGATGCTACAACTGCCGAGGGAACTTGAGTTACAATTAAGCCGCGACATCGAACAATTAGAGGAGGCGCAGCACATGCCCTATGTAACAGCAATAGAGCGTTATGCCGAAGAACGCGGCATCGAGCAAGGCATCGAACAAGGCATTGAACAAGGCATCGAACAAGGCATCGAGCGCGGTGAAGCCAAAACATTGCTCAAACTGTTCAAACTCAAATTCAAAGAGACGCCGGAGTGGGTGGAAAACAAAATCAACAGCGCCGGCAAAGAACAGCTCGATATCTGGGTTGAGCGCATTTTAACAGCGGACTCGATTGACAGCCTGTTTGCCTAACCTAACTTCGTCACCAAAACCCCTCTAAGTCATTGATATTCAGTTTTTTGGTGATATTTCGCAAAAAAAGATGTTTAAAATCAATGGCTCTTTT